>NZ_QHHV01000014.1:0-118578 GCF_003947245.1 Actinoplanes sp. ATCC 53533
TTCGGCCACGCCAAGGTCGGCGGCTACAACGTCTATCTACGCGGATACAACCCGCTGATCACCACCATCTCCACACCGCTGTCGGCGCCGGTCATCGCCGCCACGAGGCTACGTTCGGGTAACGCCGGCTCCGCCCGCGGCGCCGCCAGCATGATCGCCGAAGCGATCACGACCGCCCGCTCGTGCGGCGCGTCGGGTGAGATCGTGGTCCGGGCGGACTCGGCGTTCTACACCAAAACGGTGATTACCACCTGCTGGCGTCGTGACGTGCGGTTCTCGGTCACCACCCGGATCGACGCGAAGATCCGTACCGCGTGCGACAGCATCAGCGACGATCAGTGGCTCGACATCAAGTATCCGCGGGCCGTCTTCGACGAAGACCAGCAGCGGTGGATCTCCGACGCGCAGATCGCCGAAACCGTCTACACCGCGTTCGCCGGCACCCGCCACGCGGTGACCGCCCGGCTGATCGTGCGCCGGATCCGCCGCGACGACCCCACGCAGATCCCCGGTCAGGAAGAACTCGTACCGACCTACCGGTATCACGCGGTGTTCACCGATTCGCCGTTCACTCTCGTGCAGGCCGAATCGCAGCACCGCGGACACGCCATCATCGAGCAGGTCAACGCCGATTTGATCGCCGGGCCCCTGGCGCATCTTCCCTCCGGGAGGTTCAGCGCGAACGACGCCTGGCTGACCTGCGCCGCAATCGCCCATAACCTCACCCGCACTGCCGGGCACCTCGCCGCCGGCCCTCAAGCCGGCGCCCGGCCAGCGACGATTCGTACCCGGATCATCAACGTCGCCGCCCGGATCGCGCATCGGGCCCGCACCATCCACCTGCACCTCCCCGAGCACTGGCCCTGGCAGACGGCGTTCGACAACCTGTTCACCGCCGTCCAGGCCACCCCCGGCTGACCAGCCGGAACCCGCAGAATCCAGGCGGCCCGGCCACAGGCCACAACCCTGCTCCACCCGAACAAACGCGTCCAGGGCAAGCCGATCACGAGATCGGCGACTCCCACACGCCCGCCGGATCACCCCACACAGAAATGATCAACGGCGATCGACACCGACTGCGTCGGTGGATCGAGGCTTAGGGGGACGACTCCGGGAAGATCCCCATTTACTCGGCGTCCGCCGGCCGGAAAGCATCGGTCCATGATGATTTCCCGAGTGCTCGTCCTCACCGTGACGGCGGCGGCAGCCGTGGTCGCGGTGGCCGCGCCGCCGGTCTCCGCGCGGCCCGCGGCCATCGACTGGCAACCCTGCGCGGCCACCGGGGAGGCCGCCACCGCCGGCTGCGCCACCCTGGAACTCCCGATCGACTGGACGGAGCCGGCCGCCGGCACGTTCGGCTTCCGTATCGCCCGGCGCACGGCCACCGATCCGTCCGCGCGGGTCGGCACCCTGATCTTCGGTCCCGGCGGGCCGGGCGACAGCGGGGTGAGCCGGGTCAGCACGGGCCAGTCACGCTTCAGCGAGGAACTGCGGCGGCGTTTCGACATCGTGAGCTTCGACCCGCGGGGGGTCGGCGCGAGCCATCCGATCACGTGCCCGGACGGCCCGCCGCTGCCGGCGGCCCCGGCCGTGCTGACCGGCCAGGCCGACTTCGACAGGACGCTGAAGGGCAACCGCGAGCTGTGGAAGGAGTGCCGGAGGCTGACCGGGCCGCTGTTCGACCACGCGGACTCCGCGAGCACGGTACGGGACCTGGACGCGCTGCGCGCCGCGCTGGGCGAGCGCACCCTGACCTTCCACGGCTCCTCGTACGGCACCCTGCTGGGCGAGCTGTACGCGGAGCGGTACCCGGGCCGGGTCCGCGCGATCGTGCTGGAGAGCGCCGTCGACCACAGCCAGCGGACCGACGGGTTCCTGCGCACCCAGGCGTGGGCGCTGCAGGACTCGTTCGACGCGTTCGTGGCGTGGTGCACCCCGCAGCAGCAGGCTTGCGTCCTGCGCGGCGAGGACATCCGTGCGGTGTGGGCGGAGGTGTGGGGCGAGGCCGAGCGGGGCGAGCTGAACCTGCCGCCGTACCAGCTCGTCGCGAACGTGCACAAGCAGCTGGCCCGCGCCGACTACCCGGGCCTGGCGGGCTTCATCGACACGATGCGGGACGGCGGTGCGGGCGACACCCAGCGGCTCAGCCCGGTGCTGGCGGTGTTCTGCGCGGACTGGGCCCTGCCGGTGCGTGACTACGGTGAGTACCGCCGGCTGCTGGACCGGGCCGAGGCGCAGGCGCCGGACCTGCGCTACCCGGCCGGGGTCTTCGCGCTGTCGGCGTGCCTGGGCTGGCCGCAGCCGGTGGCGAACCCGCAGCACCGGCTGCGGGCGCACACCCGGACGCCGCTGCTGCTGATCAACTCACGGCACGACCCGGCCAGCGGCTACAACTGGGCCACGGAGGTGGCGCGCCAGCTGGGACGCAGCGGCGTTCTGCTGAGCTACGCCGGTGCCGGCCACGGCTCCTACAACAGCTCGGACTGCATGACGCGGGCGGTCGACGCGTACCTGATCTCGCTGACCGTGCCCGCGCGCGGCACGGTCTGCCCCGCGGCGTGACCCCGTGGGCCCGCCGGGCCGTTCACAGGCCCGGTAGGTCCAGGGTGTGCGCGGTGTGGGTGGCCTTGGTCGCCAGGTAGCGCAGGTTCGCCGCCGACAGGTGCACCCCGGTCGGGATGCGCTCGGTGACCTCCACGCCGCGGGCCTCCAGCTGGGACGCCTTGTCCGGGTTGTTGCTCAGCAGCCGGATCCGCTCGGCGCCCAGGGCCAGCAGCATCTGGGCCGCCGCGGTGTAGTCCCGCTCGTCCTCGCCGCGGCCCAGGGCCACGTTGGCCTCGTAGGTGTCCAGCCCGGCCTCCTGCAGCGCGTACGCGTCGAGCTTCGCGTACAGGCCGATGCCGCGGCCCTCCTGGCGCAGGTAGAGCAGCAGGCCGCCGGGCTCGGCGATGCGCTCCACCGCCTCGCGCAACTGCGGGCCGCAGTCGCAGCGCTGGCTGCCGAACACGTCGCCGGTCAGGCACTCGCTGTGCGGGCGGACCAGCGGCGTCGCCTGCACGGCACGTTCCCAGTCGCCCAGGCCCAGGGCCAGGTGCTCGCGGCCGTCGACCAGGCCGTCGAAGGTCAGCACCCGCGCGGTAGTGGCGTAACCGTCCGCGAAGCGCAGCGGAACCGTGACACGCGTCCGCACCGTGGCTGACGGGATGGTTCCGACGTCGAGCGTTCCCCAGCCGGCCGTCTCGGACATCGGCCCCCCATTTCGATCTACGGACAGTTCGGATACCCAGGTCACGCGCGTTCAGTCCCGGTAGCGCTCGGAAAGGGCGTAGCGCAGCAGCACCACGTCGCCGATCTGCCGCACCTCGGTCAGGTCCGCCCGGCGCTCCGGCCCCCACGGGAAGCACCCGTCGCCCACGAAGCGCGGCGCCCGCGAGTCGCCGACGAAGAACGGCGCCACCACCAGCTGCAACTCGTCGGCGAGGCCGCCGGTGAGGAAGCCGGTGTGGATCGTCCCGCCGCCCTCGACCATCAGCCGGTTGACGCCGCGCCCGGCGAGGTCGGTGATCACCCTGGTCAGGTCGACCGGGTCGCCGGCGTCGACCACCGTCGCCACCTTGCCCAGCTTCTCCTCGGCGCTCGGCAGCGCCGGGGTCGCACAGTAGACGAGCTTGTCGGCATCGCCGAGGGTGAAGAACCGGGCGGCCGGGTCCAGGCCGCAGGTGCCGGTCACGGTCACCTTCACCGGATCCGGCGGGAGCCCGCGCGCGATCCGGGCGGCCCGGCGGGTCTCGTCGCGGATCAGCAGCCGCGGATTGTCCACCCGCACGGTGCCGGCGCCGACCAGGATCGCGTCGCAACCCGCGCGCACCTCGTCGACCCGGTCGAAATCGGCCGCATTGGACAGCAATAGCCGTTCGTCGCTCGGACTGTCCACATATCCGTCGATGGACATGCCGCAGCTGAGCAGTACGTACGGTCGATCGAGCACAGATGGCCCTCCTACGGAGCGACCAGCGTCCCCCCGGCCTCCAACATAATCGCATTGACGGGAGACGGCATTGTCACGCACCGCTGCCGACCAGCTCCCGCACCGGGATAAGGATCTTGTGGTGGGGCACGACGGCCGGCTCGATCAGCGGCTCCGCCACCGCCACCGTGACCACGGCGGCGGCCCGGGCACGCGCCTTCGCCCTCGCGCCGGCCAGCGCCCGCGTGATGATCACGACCAGGCCCGGCAGCGCGGCCACGAAGGCGAACAGGCCGTAGACCACGGCGATGGTCAGGCCCTGGGTGGCGCTGAGGCCGGCCGCGCCGAACGCCCACGCGGTCACACCCTCGCGCGGCCCCCAGCCGCCGATGTTCACCGGCAGGGTCATCGCGAGCAGCGCGAGCAGCATCAGCGGGGCCAGGCGCAGCAGCGAGGCATCCGAGCCGGCGGCGCGGGCGGCGACCACGAACGTCGCCAGGTGCCCGGCCAGCACGACCGTCGAGGCCAGCACGATGCCCGGCCAGTTGCGGCGGGTCAGCAGCCCGGAGCGGACCTCGGCGACCCCGGTGCGCGCGGCCCGCGCCCACCGGGAGGCGCCGCTGCGCAGCCGCCCGACGGCGAAGACCGCCAGGGCCGCGAGGCCGACGGTGGTCGCCGCCGCGACGGCGAGCCCCCGGACGTTGGCCTGCAGGTGGGACAGGACCGGCGACGGTACGGTCAGCAGCACGGTCACGCCCACGGAGACGAGCACCACCTGGCCGGCGGTCCGTTCGAGCACCACGGCCCGCACGCTGCGGCCCACGTCACCCTCTTCGCGGCCGTGCTGCACCGCCCGGTCGACGTCGCCGAGCACCCCGCCCGGCAGCGCCGCGTTGATGAACAGCGCCTTGTAGTAGTCGGCGATCGCGCCGCGCAGCGACAGGGTCATGCCGAGGCCGCGGGCCACCAGGCACCAGCGCCACGCCGAGAAGACGGTGGTCGCGACGCCGATGGTGAACGCCAGCGCCAGCGCCGGGCCGTCGATCACTCGCAGTCCAGCGACGAAAGCGCCGGTGCCCAGGCGCCAGAGCAACACAGCGAGGATTCCCACCCCGCCGAGCACTCGCACCCAGGCCCAGATCGAACGGTTCATGCCACTGCCCCCTCAGGATCACCTACTGGCACTAATACGTCCCGGCGGCGGCAGGTGGTTCAGACTTTCTGTGCGAGAAGATCTTGATGCCCGACCGTTACCCGCAGCCGGCCCGCCTCGGCGGCCGTCGTCCGGGCCGCCAGATACTCGTCCAGGTGCAGGTCAGGACGCTGATCGGCGGCCGCGCCGACCCAGCCGCGGAGCCATTCGGCGGCCAGCGCGCCCAGTTCCGGCCCGAGCTGCCAGGGGCTCGGCCGGACGGTCACCGAGACGCCGGCCTTCGCGAACGCCTCGGCCGCGGCCCCGACCGCCTCCGGCCCGAGCAGCCGCCGATCGCCGACCGCGCGCCGCTGGTGGGCGTTGAACGCCTCGGCCACCTCGGCGTCGAGCGGATCGGCGGGCTCCAGGGTGACCTCGCCGACCACGGAGAGAGTGAACAGCGCGGGGGTGTCCGACGCCACACACACCTCGGCCAGCGCGGCGACCTCGTCGGTGGTGAACAGGTCGAGCAGCGCCGAGCAGGTGACCAGCGAGGTGTCCGCCAGGTCGGCCACGGTCAGGTCGGTGACATCACCCTCGGCAGTCGTCACGGTGACCGCGGTCCCGTCCGCGGCGGCGGCCGGCAGGTTCGCGGCGGCGTGCGCGAGCAGCGCGGGGTCGCGGTCCTGCAGCACCCAGCGCTGCGGGCCGGGCAGCAGCGGCGCCAGCCACCGGCCCATCGAGCCGGTGCCGCAACCGAGGTCGCGGATGACCAGCTCCCCGCCGGCCGGCAGGCGCAGCGCCTTGATCAGGTCGCGGTCGCGGGCGGCGGCGTCGGCGGGCTCGCGCAGCGTGAGCCACGTCGAGCTGAACTCTCCGGTCATCGGTCCAGTACCTCGTTCAGTCGTCGGGTCGTGAAGTCCCAGCCCCGCAGGCCGGACCGGCGGGCTTCGGCCGAGGCCCGCCAGCCGCGCCGCAGCGCCGGGTCGGTGAGCCAGCGCCGCAGCGCCGCGGCGAGGGCCGCTGGGTCGCCCGGGGGCACGAGCGCCCCGGGCAGAGAGCCGTCCGGGGCGGTGCCCAGCGCCTCCGGCACGCCGGCGACCCGCGTGCCGAGCACCGGTACGCCGCGCGCCAGCGCCTCGGTCACCACCATGCCGTACGTCTCGGCCAGCGACGGCAGCACCAGCAGGTCGGCCTCCCGGTACGAGCGCGCCAGCGCCTCCCCGGTCCGGGTCCCCGCGAGCTCGACCCGGCCACCGGTGACCGCGGCCAGCTCCCGGACCCGGTCGACGAACGCCGGGGCGCGGTCCAGGGCGCCGACCAGGGTGCAGGTCCAGGGCAGGTCGGCGACCGACTGCAGGGCCTCGACCAGGACGTCCTGCGCCTTGCGCGGGGTCACCGCCGCGACGCAGAGCAGCCGGCCGCCGTCCGGGCCCGGCTCCGCGAGCGGCGCGGGGTCGACGCCCGGGGCGGCGACGTGCACGCTGCCGGCCGGCAGGTCGTGCAGGGTCTCCACCCGCCGGGCGGCGCCCGCGCTGGTCGCCACCACCGCCGCGGCGGCCCGCAGCGTCCGGCGCTCCCGGGCGGTCAGCTCGGCGGCCTCGGCGGGGGAGAGCCCCGTCTCGTCACCGAGCGGCAGGTGCACCAGCACCACGAGGCGCAGCCGCTCCGCCAGCGGTTCCAGCAGCTCCGGCACCGCGCAGGCGACCAGGCCGTCGAGCAACACCGTCGCGTCCCGGGGCAGCTGCGCCAGCGCCCGCGCCAGCACCGAGCGGGCCCGTTCCGCCGGGTGCGGCCAGGCCGCCGCGACCGCGATCTCGTGCACATCGCGCGTCGCGGCCAGCCCGGTCACCACTCGCCGGTCGTACGTGTTGCCACCGCTCGGTGCGGCCGGGTCGTCGATCCCGCCCGGCAGCACCACATGCAGGGCAGCGGTCACAGGTGCCGCTCGTAGCTCGCCCACGCGATGTGCGACTCGTGCAGGGTGACCGCGATGCCGGTCAGGCCGCGCGCCCCCACGCCGAGGTCGCCGGACTCCGCCTTGCCGGCCAGCCGGTCGGCGATGACCTTGGCGAGGAACTCCGTCGAGGTGTTCACGCCGGCGAACTCGCCCTCGTCGTCGAGGTTGCGGAAGCTCAGCGAACCGCAGATGGTGTGCAGCTGCTCGCTCGCCCGGCCGATGTCGACGACGATGTTGTCCGCGTCCAGCTCGGGCCGCTTGAACGTGGCGTCCACCACGAAGGTCGCGCCGTGCAGCTTCTGGGCGGGTCCGAAGACCTCCCCCGAGAAGCTGTGGGCGATCATGATGTGGTCACGGACGGTGACGCTGAACATTCACTCTCCAGTCGGGTAGGTGATCAGGTGGCACAGGGCGGGCAGTTCCCCGCTGGTCAGTCGTGGCAGCACCGCCGGCAGCTCGTCGAAGCCGGACTCCCCGGTGAGTAGGGCGTCGAAGATCGGGTCGGCGAGCAGGTCCAGGGCGACCGCCAGCCGGTCGGCGTAGCCGCGGCGCCCGCGCCGCGCCGGGGCGATCCCGCCCACCTGGCTGCTCTTGATCACCAGGCGGCGGGAGTGGAAGAACTCCCCGAGCGGGACGCTGACCTCGCGGTCTCCGTACCAGCTGAGCTCGATGACCGTAGCCTCCGGCGCCAGCAGCTCCAAAGCCCGGGTCAGCCCCGCCGCGGTGGCGCTGGCGTGGACGACCAGGTCACAGTCGCCGGTCGCGGCCGCGGGCAGGGCGAAGCCGACCCCGAGGGCGGCGGCGACCGAGGCGCGTTCCGGGTTGGCGTCGACCAGCTGCACCCTGGCGCCGGGGAAGCGGGCCAGCACGGCGGCGACGCTCGCGCCGACCATGCCCGCGCCGACCACGGCGATCCGGTCGCCGACCAGCGGCGCGGCGTCCCAGAGCGCGTTGACCGCGGTCTCCACCGTGCCGGCCAGCACCGCCCGGCTCGCGGGCACCCCCTCGGGCACCACCGTCACGGCGGCGGCCGGGACGACGTAGCGGGTCTGGTGCGGATACAGCGCGAAGACCGTGCGGCCCAGCAGCCCGGGCGGGCCCTGCTCGACGACGCCGACGTTGAGGTAGCCGTACTTCACCGGGGCCGGGAAGTCGCCCTCCTGGAAGGGCGCGCGCATGGCCGCGTGCTGGCTCTCCGGCACCCCGCCGCGGAACACCAGGGTCTCTGTGCCCCGGCTCACCCCGGAGTGCAGCGTGCGCACGAGCACCTCGTCCGGGCCGGGGCTGCCGACGGTCACCGGCCGGATCTCACCCCGGCCGGGCTCGGCGAGCCAGAAAGCGCGGGCGTCACCCGTCATAGGTATTTCTCCTCGAACGCTGAACCGAACGCGCGGATCAAGCGTGTTCAGTGACGACAAGCGGCAACCATACGCGGCAACGGATCTTGCCCACCCGGAGGCACGGTGACTATCAGTATCGCCACGATGACGGCTCGTCAGAGCCGGGGA
Organism: Actinoplanes sp. ATCC 53533; assembly: GCF_003947245.1. Lineage (NCBI taxonomy): Bacteria > Bacillati > Actinomycetota > Actinomycetes > Micromonosporales > Micromonosporaceae > Actinoplanes > Actinoplanes sp. ATCC 53533. The sequence goes on from NZ_QHHV01000014.1 coordinate 8,568, forward strand.
CCGATCGTCGGCCTGGCCGCGCATGTGATCCTGGTGACGGCCCTCGCCGCCACCGTCGGGGTCAGCGCGGCCGGCTGGCTGGCGGGCGCGGCGTACGCCGTGGTCCTGGCCGTGGTCCTCGGCGCGGGCCTGCGCCGCACCGGAATGCGCGCCCTCGGCCCGGCGAACGCCGTGACCCTGGGCCGCGCGACGCTGGTCGGCGGCGTGACCGCCCTGGTGGTGACCTCCTTCACCGCGCCGGTGCCCACCCCGGTGCTGGTCACCCTGGTCGGCGTGGCGCTGGCCCTGGACGGCGTGGACGGCCAGGTGGCCCGGCGCACCAACTCCACGACGAAGCTGGGCGCGCGCTTCGACATGGAGGTCGACGCGTTCCTGATCCTGGTGCTGAGCGTCTTCGTCGCCGGCACCTTCGGCTGGTGGACGATCGCGATGGGTGCTGCCCGGTACGTCTTCGTCGCCGCCTCGTGGGCGTGGCCGTGGCTCAACGCCCCGCTGCCGCCGAAGTTCTCCCGCAAGGTCGTCGCGGCGGTCCAGGGCGTGGCGCTGGTGGTCGCGACGGCGAGCCTGCTGCCTGAGGCCGTCGCGTTCGTGCTGGTCGCCGCCGCACTGGCGTCGCTGACCTGGTCCTTCGGCCGCGACGTGCAGTGGCTGGCCGCCGAGGAGCGCCGGCGCCGCCTCGCGGACGCCCGGGCCCGGGTGGCCGCCCGCCGCACGGTGCTGCTGCCCAGCCCGCGCCTGCGCCCGCAGCCGGCTCCGGCCAACGCCTGAGGCCGCCGCCCCGGGCCGGCCTGGCCTGAGCCTCCGTGCGGCGGCGTCTGCGCGGTGTGTCGGGAAAACAACTGCTCGGTCAGGCCTGACGTACGCGGCCTCACCTACGTCAGGGCCATCGATCTCGACCGCCGGCGCCGGGGCATCGATCACCTGTCAAGATGACCCTTGCCTAGTAGTCGCTAGACAATACAGACTGTCCTTCGTGCCTCCCGCCAAGCACAAAGGAGCAATCCATGAGCGGCCACGTCCCCTTCGGCGTCGCCTCCGCCCGCCCGGCGCCGCCCCGCGATTTCGACGGCATCTTCAAGGCGCTGCTCGACGCCCATCCCCGCGACGCCCTACAACTACTGTGCGGCGCCACCCTGCGGGACGGTGACGTGATCACCGCGGAGCCCACCGAACAGTCGCGGCAACGCAACCGCCAATGCGACAAAGTGGTCACGATTCGGCACGACGACGGAACCCCCACCGACGTCTACCAGATCGAGATCCAACTCAAACGCACCGAGGACTTCCAGGAACGCATGGTGTCCTACTGGGCGTCCCTGGCAATCAGGTACCGCCGCTCCACGCACCGTATCCACCAGGTGGTCCTCTGGCCTGAAGGCGACGGATACCCGGGCCGCTTCGAACGCGACCAGGAACGGCTCGATTACCACGCCGTGAACATCCCCGACGACTTCGACCCCGACACGCTACTGGCCAGCACCACCCCCGCACTCGCACTATTCACCCGCAAACCCCCTCACGACCTCGTGGAACGTGTCACCGACCGGATCGCCGCCACCGAGAAACACGAGGACAAACTGCTCCAGACCGAACTGGGTATGCTGGTCGGAGGTTCCCTGGCGACCCAGCTGGTAGAAGCACTGCGAAGGAGAGGCATGAACAACATCCTCGAGCAGACCGAGACCGGCCGCGAGATCGCCCGCAAAAACCGCGAAGAAGGCCGCGAAGAAGGCCGCGAAGAAGGTCACGTCGACTTGATGAGGGCCGCGCTCCAAGCGGCGTACGGCGACATCACCGACCTCGATGATCTCGCCCGCCGTCTGGCCGACCGCGACCACAGCGGAAACATCGCACGCATCGTCGCCGGCGCGACGCTGGACGACCTGCGCGCCTGATCAGCGGGTGCCGCCGTGCGTCGGCCCCCGGTCGATGCCCAGTCCCCGCCTCGCCCGCCACCAACAGAACTATTCCGTTGGCGGGGCGGCGGACATGACGGTCAGGCGATGCGGATGATCGCGCCGGGTGGGGGAGCCGGGACCGCGCCCGGGTGCAGGATGGCCGCGATCGCCTCGACCCCGTCGATCAGGCGGGGTCCGGGCCGGACCACCAGCCCGTCGCCGTCGATCGCCCACACCTGGGCTTGCGGGAAGCGTGCCGGCACCCCGGCGGCCTGGGCCGCGGCGCCGTCCAGGTGGAAGCCGCACGGCGTGACCAGCACGATCTCCGGCTCCGCGGCGGCCAGCTCGGCCCAGGTCGTCTCCACCGACCGGGCTCCCGGGCGGGCCGCGACCGGGACGCCGCCGGCGGCCGTGACCAGATCCGGCACCCAGTGCCCGGCGGTGAACGGCGGCTCCACCCACTCCACGATCGCCACCCGCGGCCGGGGCCGGCCGGCCACCGTCGCGGCGACCGCCGCGAGCCGCCGCCGCAGGTCGGCGACCAGCGACTCCGCGCGCGGCAGGACGCCGGCCCGGGCGCCGACGGCGAGGAAGGTCTCCAGCACCTCGTCCAGCGAGTACGGATCCAGTGACAGCACGTCCGCCCGGCAGCCCAGATAGTCGAGCGCCGTCGTCACGTGGCCGGAGGGCAGCGCGCACACCCGGCACAGGTCCTGGGTCAGGATCAGCTCCGGCGCCAGCCCGGCCAGCGCGTCCGCGTGCAGCGTGTAGAGGTCGCCGCCCGCGGCCAGCTGTTCCTTCACGTACGCGTCGATCTCGCCGGGGGTCAGGCCGCTGGTGTCGCGGCCGCCGACCACGACGGTCTTCTCGGCGCGGGCGGCCGGTGGCTCGTCACACTCGAACGTGACGCCGACGAGGTCGTCGCCCAGGCCGAGGGCGTACACGATCTCGGTGGCGGACGGCAGCAGTGAGACCAGGCGCATGTCAGGCAGTGTGCCGCAGGATCTCCGCGACCACGACGTCCCATACCGCCCGGGGCGGGAACTCGTGGCCCACGCCCGGCAGCGGCACCAGCCGGGCGGCCGGTATCTCCCGGGCCAGGGCGGCCGGGTGGGCCATCGAGAAGAGCGGGTCCGCGGTGCCGTGCATGATCAGCGTGGGCAGGTCGACCGTGCCGAGCCGGTCGCGGACCGGCGGGCCGCAGCCGGCCAGCCAGTGGTTGCGGCACGCGGCGGCCGGGTCGGTGGTGCGGTCGTAGACCCGCTCGGCGAGCTGCCGCAGCTGCTCCGGGTCCGCGGTGAAGCGACCGCCGACCGCCGACACGCAGGCGACCAGCTCCGCCACGGCCGCGGCGCGGTTCGAGTAGTCCGTCCGCGACGGCCGGCGCCACGCGGCCGCGGCCGGCGACTCATCGACCCGCCCGGGGCTGATCGACATAGGCGTCGTGGCCGGCGACTCGTCGACCCGCCCGGGGTTGGTCGACATAGGCGTCGTGGCCGGCGACTCGTCGACCCGCCCAGGGCTGGTCGACATAGGCATCACGGTGCGCAGGGCCGCGGCCGGCGACTCGTCGACGAGCCCGGGGCTGGTCGATATGAGTGTCACGGTGCGCAGCCGGGGTGGGTCCTCGACGGCGAGGCGCTGGGCCAGGCCGCCGCCGAGCGACAGGCCCACGATGTGTGCCCGGGCGATGCCCAGGGCGTCGAGCACCCCGAGCGCGTCCCCGGCCATGTCCACCTGCGTGTACGGCGGGTCGCCGGCCGGGAACGACGTCGACCGGCCGGTGTCGCGGTGGTCGTACCGGATCACGAAGCGGCCCCCGCCGGCGAGCCGGCGGCAGAATCCCTCCTCCCACCAGTCCATCGACCGCGCCCCGGCGGCGATCAGCAGCACCGCGGGAGCGTCGGGTTCGCCGAACGTCTCGAGGCACAGGTCCACGCCGTTAGCCGGCACCATCGTCTCGCCCATGGCCGGAGTATCACCGGGCTGCCTGACAGTTTGCTGCGCCGCGCTGTCCCCCGAAAGGTTCACGTCGGGGTGGCGCGCCCGCGCGGAGATCATCGGCGTGGCAGGGTCGGGATGTGCCTCTGCCCGATCTCGCGACCTACGCGCCGCACCGGACGATCACCGACGCCGCCTTCGAGGGCGTCGCCGTGCCGGGCCTGCGCGCCGAATTCTTCCACCGCGCCGAGGGGGAGCGGGTCGCCTCGGCCGGCCGCTACTCGATGGGCGGCCGGGACCTGCTGTTGGCCTGGGGATGGACCGACGAGCAGCACTGCCGCTACTCGTCGGTCCATGATCCCGAGGGGTTCTGGCATCCGGAGACCGAGGGCTGCCCGGTGGTGGAACTCCTGCGCGACGGCGAGGCGCCGGACGCGCCGGTGACCGGGCTGGCGATCCGCACCCCCGGGGGCCAGTGGGTCACCGCCGATCGGACGCCGGCGCGCTCGCGGTAACGGCGGAGGCGGAGCGGCGGACCAGCCCGAGGGAGACGCCGGTCAGCGTCAGGGCCAGCGCGAACAGCGTCAGGTGCAGCGTGGGGTCGGCGATCGGCACGAAGCCGATGATCGCCACCGGCACCTGAACGACGGCGATGAGCGCGGCCAGCAGCCAGCGCCGGGACCCGCGCCACAGCAGGGCCGTCCAGATCGGAGCGGACGCCACCAGCACGGTGAGCCCGTCGAGCAGAGCGTGCAGTTCGGCGTTGTGGACGGCGTTGTGGGCGAACCCCTGGGCCGGCGCGGCGACCCATCCCATGGCGAGTACGAGACCGGCGATGACAGCGGCACGACGCATGACTTCCTCCAAGCGTTGTGGAACCGTTGCACTGAGTAATGACGGTACGGAACGCCGACGCCGGCCGTAAAGCCCGCTACCGATTCATTCGCGCGACGTCACTCGCGCGACGAGATCGAAGGCGGCCGGCAGGCAGGTGCTCCAGTAGCCGAAGTTGTGCCGGCCGGCGGCGTACGACCCGGCGGCCTTGGGCTGCGGCAATGCCCGCTCCAGCGCCCGCACGTCGGCGAGCAGGCCGTCGCCGGTGCCGCACCAGAGCCCGACCGGCACGCCGCGCAGCGCACCCGCGCGGGTGAAGACGTCGTCCCCGGCGGTGACCGCCGGGGAGAAGGCGGCGACGGCCCGGACGAAGCCGGGGAAGGTCTGCGCCAGCAGCAGGGCGCCGTACCCGCCCATGGACCAGCCGCACACCGAGATCCGGCTCGTGTCGAAGCCGCGCCCGGCGCACCAGGCCGGAATCTCCTCGTGCACCATCCGCTGCGGGTCGTCGGCGCCGGCGGGCCGCCAGGAGAGCCGGCCGCCGGTCGCGCCGGCCAGCACGAACGGCGGGTTGCCGCGCCGCGCGGAGTCGGTGACGAAGCGGCCCAGGCCCAGCGCGGGGAAATCGGCGGCCGTCTTCGAGGCCCCGTGCAGGACCAGCAGCACCGGCAGGCCGCGCCCGTCGCCGTACCCGGCCGGGACGGCGGTGTAGAAGTCGACCGTCCGGCCGCGGGCGGCCGACGCCCGCTGCTCCAGCCGCTCGTCACCGGCCGGGGCGTCGGGGATGACCGGCTCGGCCGGGGTACGCCACCAGCGGTAGCCGCCGAGCGTCACGCCGCCCGCTGCCCCGGCCGCCGCCCCGGCCAACAGGGTCCGCCTTCTCATGTGCGCTCCATCCCCGTTCAACGGGCCGGGGGCGGACCAGGTCACGGTTGCTCGGCGTTCTCACCCTCTGGTGACCGTCCGGTCAGTATTGCTGGCTCGACGGGCCAGGTGACTACTCGTAGTAGTTTCGCCTAGAGTGGTTCGGTCGGCGTACGCCGACGTACTGAGCAGGAGATAACCGTGCATTTGAGCGAGGTCGCCATGGCTGCGGCTATCACCGTAAGTATTGCTGGCGTCTCTTACGCTGCGTTGAACACGGACAGCGTCCGAGGCACCGCGGTGACCGTGGCGAGCCAGGCGTCGTGCCGCGCGGTGGACGAGGCCATCGTCGGTTACCTGGCGCAGCACGACACCACTCCCACCGCGATCGGGCAGCTCCAGCCCTGGGTGCGGGGCGACATCTCGGCGTACCGGATCGTCAAGGGCCGGGCCGCCGGACCGGGCTGCTGACCGGGCGCCGGGGGTAACGGCACCTCGCGCGGGGCGCGGCTACACCTCGGGGGTCAGGTGACCCTCGACGATGCGCCGCACGATCGGGGGACGTTCCCAGAGGGTGAGGAGCTCGTTGGCGATCGCCACGATCGGCAGCGGGTGCCGGGGGCGGTGCGCCTTGATGGCGGCCGCCGACAGGCTCCGCGGAACCTTCCCGGCGTCCAGCAGGATGCGCCACTCCTCCGGTGCGAGCTCCAGGAACTCCAACCCGGTCAGCTCGGCGATCTCCAGCGGGTCGGCGAGCGTGCCGTGGTCGGCGGCGAGGGTGCGCAAGCGGGGCAACCCGGTGACGGCCGCGAGGCTGAGCGGCGCGCTGTCCCAATCGCCGATGCTGAGGACCTCCAGGTCGGGGTGAGCGGCGGCTTCGACGCTTGTCAGGCTTCGGCGGTTGACGTGCGCCACGACCGGTGACCGGTCTTCCTCATGGTCGGGGTGCTCACTCTCGCGTCGATGCACGACCAGGTCGGTGAGCGAGTCGGCGATCAGGGCGGCGCCGATGTCCAGCTCGTGGCTGAGCGTGATGATCTGCCCTCGATGTCCGCGGGGGCCGGGGGTCAGATCGACCGCGTACTGGTCGCCGTAATCATCTGCGGCGAACATGATCCACCCGGGCGAGCCGACCAGGCCCTGCACCGCGGCGTCCGGTGGGGTGACGACCGCCTCCATCGCCGCGAACTCCCACGGGCACGGACGCGACGAAGCGTCGGCGATGCTCAGCGTGTCGAGGGAGAGGGGCAGGAGCCCGACGGCATCGGAGACCCGCCGGGCTGCCGCGTCATCGTCAGCCCAGTCCTGCCACCGGGCTCGTGTTACCCGGTAGAGCGCTGTGAGTTCGTCGGGCAGCGCGATGCCGAGTCGTGCCTCCGCGGCGGCGATCTCCGCGTCGGTCGCGCCGATGGCATCGGGGATTCGCTCGCGGAGGGTCCGTTCCAGCAATGCGGGATCCGCTGAGCGGGCTGGGACCGCCCCGGGCGTGGGATTGGGTGGACGGCGCCAGGGCTCGGCCACGGCTCCCTCGATCAGAACGAGCGCTCCCGGGTACGGCCCGGAGCCGCCATCCACGGCCACGCCGGCGGTGAGCAGGTGGAGCGTCGTCGTTCCGGTCGGCGATATCTCCGCGACGAACGAGATGTCGTCGAGGCCGATGTCGGTGAGCGCGCTGAGGACCCGCCGCACCGCCTCGTCCACCTTCTCGTCGACCAGCAGGACTTGGTCCGGCGGGGGAAACCGCTGCGGCAGGGGCAGGCTCCACCCGCCGTGGCCGATGTTGCCTGCCAGATGGCCGCCGGGGGCATCGACGGTCTCCTGGTTGCCCGCCCACAGGAGCCTCAGCAGGGGTTCCCAGGTCACGAAGTCGTGGATCGAGGGCAACGGGGTCCTCCGGTTCCGCAGGCGACATGCCGACAAAGATCCAGGCTAGTCGTCCGGATCCAGCCGGGGCTGTCGGCGATGAACTCGGAGAGCGGCTGCGACAGGTGGGTCAGCTCGCCAGGCTGAAGCGTTCCGAGTGCACCTGCGCCGCCGGGACCTTCAGCGCCCGCAGGCTGCGCAGCACCGCGTCCGTCATCGCCGCCGGGCCGCAGACGTAGACGTCGCGTTCCCTGATGTCCGGGACCAGCGCGGCCAGGTTCTCCGGGGCGAACGGCGTGTTCGGCGGGGAGCCCGCGCCCGTTCGGCCGGTCAGCACGTGCAACTGCGCGCCCCGGGACCGGGCCAGGTTCTGCAGTTCGCCCAGCAGGACGGCGTCCTGGGTGCTGGGCGCCCGGTACAGCACGGTCGTCGGGCCGGTCGCCTCCTCCAGCAGGGCCCGGATCGGGGTGACGCCGACGCCGCCCGCGATCAGCAGCGTCGTGGGTTTCGTGCGGCTCAGGGCGGTGAACGCGCCGTACGGGCCCTCGGCGAAGACCCGGCTGCCGATCGGGATCGTCCGCAGGCGGGCGCTGGTCGAGCCGACGGCCTTGGCCGTCAGGCGCAGGGTGCGGCCGTCCGGGGCGGACGACAGGGAGAACGGGTTCGCCTCCCACCAGCGGCCGTGGCCCAGGAAGCGCCAGATCATGAACTGGCCCGCGCGGGCCGGGAGCTTGTCCATGTTCTTGCCGGTCACGTAGATCGAGACGACGTTGTGGGACTCGGGGATCACGGCCGCCACCCGGAACTGGTGGCGGGCGTTGCGCCACAGCGGCAGGACGACCCGGCCCGCGATCAGCGAGCCGAGGGCGAAGACCCACAGCGCCCACCAGTACGCCTCGGCCAGCGGCGAGGAGGTGAACGTGGACACCTCGGTGAGCTGGTGGATCAGCGCGAAGACGATCGCCACGTACAGCAGCAGGTGGATCGCGTGCCAGGCCTCGTACGACAGGCGGCGCCGGGCCGCGCGTACCGAAAGGCCCGCCGCGACCAGCACGATGCCGGCGGCCAGCATGCCCAGCAGGACCGGCAGCTGGCCCTTCAGGTTGTTGAACTCCGTCAGGGGAGTGGTGCTGTATTCGCTCGCGTAGCCGAGCAGGATGAAGGTCGGGTGCAGCAGGACCAGCCAGAACAGGGTGAATCCGGTCCAGCGGTGCCACGAGGTGAGCCGGTCCATGCCGATCCGCCGGTCCAGGAAGGGCAGCCGGGCGATCAGGATGAGCTGCAGGATCATCACCAGGGCCAGGTGCAGGCCCAGCCACTTGCCGAAGCCGAGGATGGCGTTCTTGGCCGGGTCGGCGGTCAGGAAGACCGTCTCGACGATCAGTACGTTGACCGCCACGACGGCCCACAGCACCAGCCGGGCGAGCCGGGCCGGGGGGATGCCCGCCGGCGCGGGTGCCCGGTCCAGCCGTTCATTCGCAGCCGTCATCGATCTCTCCTGTTCGCGAGCCCTGCGTCGTACACGTCCGGGTCTGCGATCCGGTTCACAGCGACGGTGTAGCACAGACGGGCCGGGCGGGGAAGCGTGCGCCGGGAATCCGACGCACGCCTCACCCGTACGGAGATCAGGGGAAGTTGACCACGTAGCTGGGCACGGTCTCCGTGCCCTGGGCGACCCCTCCGGTGGTGTTGATGACGTTGGTGATCGAGCCGACGCCGCCGAGCGACACGGTCAGCAGGTTGTGCATCCGGACGCCGGGCTTGACGGGCACCTCGAAGCCGCGGGCCGCGACGATCGACGGGTTCACGTTGAAGTAGCAGTAGCTGCCCAGCCCCCACGCCTCATGGGTGGTGACCGAGTCCGCGACCTTGTACGCCGCGTACCCGTTGGTCCCGCTGCGCCAGGCGGCCTGGGTCGGCGGGTCGTACGGCAGCTCGTTCTGGAAGAAGATCGTCCGGCCGCCGTTGCCGTTCCACTGCACCTGGTAGTTCTGGTAGTGCTCGACGAACAGGCCCAGGGCGAGCACGTCGTTGCCGTTGACGATGAGCCCGCTGGCGGCGGGGTTCGTCGTCCAGCCGACCCCGGCGCCGTGGTCGGCGCGCCAGGCCCAGATGTGATCGAGCAGCGTGTTGTTGCTGTTGACCAGCAGGCTGTTGGTGGCCGAGCCGGGACCGGCACCGCCGATCCGGAAGAACACGTCCTGGACCGAGGTCGGGTTGGCGGCGTGGTTCGCCGACGAGCCGGCCGGGCCGATCTGCAGCAGGTTCGGCGAGTTGGTGGTGCCGGCGTCGAACAGCAGGCTGGAGATCTTCACGCCGTCGACGTCCGCGACCGTCATCGGGGTCACGCCGCCGTCCGGGATGATCGTCGCGTAGCCCAGGCCCATCACCACGGTGTTCGCCCGGGTGACGTTGATGGTCTGGTCGACGTGGTAGATGCCCGGGGTGAAGAGCAGGTTGAGGCCCTGGGCCAGCGCCGCGTTGATGGTCGCCGCGGAGTCGCCGGGGTGCGCGACGTAGAACTGGGTCAGCGGGATCGAGCCGCCCGGCGTGTTCGGCCAGGTCACGTTGGAAGAGTTGGTCTGCAGGCTGGGCACCCACACGGCGTAGTTCGCGCCGTCCAGGTAGAGGTAGGGCTTCTCCCGGCTGATCGGGGTGGTGGCCATGGTGGTGATCGGCGGGTTCGGGAAGGTGGTCGCCGGGGCACCGACCACGCCGGTGAAGACGTTGTTCCAGACCGCGTTCAGGTTCATCGCGATGCTGCTGTTGCGGGTGTACCACTGCTGCTGCGAGAACGGCTGCAGTTGCCCGTTCACCTTCGTGTCGGCGATGTAGCCGCCGCTGGCCCAGCCGAAGCCGGTCGGGGTGAGACTGAGATGGGTGTTGATGTTCATCCGGCGCATCGGCGCGGCCTGGGCGACGGCCCACCGCTCGTAGGCGGTGCCGGCCGGCGGCGTCACGGAGAAGTTCTCGCTGCTGCGCCAGAAGTTCTGGGTGGCGTTGCCGCCGAACCAGCCCGCGTCGACGGTCAGGTTGCTGCTGTTCAGGTGCACGTCGGTGGGGTTGCGGCCGAGCCCGGCGATGGAGGTGTAGAAGCCGATGTTGGCCGTGAGGTCGTGGTAGGTGCCCGGCTTGAACAGCAGTTCGTAGCGCTGGCTGCCGAACTGCTGGGTCTCCGACTGCTGGAACACGCTGGTGAGCTGGCTCTGGATCGACGCGGTGGACATCGACGGGTCGAAGACCAGCACGTTGGGCCCGAGCGAGCCGCCGCCGGGGATCGTCGGCCCGCCGGCGGGGACGCCGTAGACCTGGAACTCGAAGAGCGAGTAGCCGTAGGGCGTCGCCCGGGCGGTGCCGTTCATCCGGACATACCGACCGGTGCCGGCGACGGCGAGGGTCTGGATGCCGCCGGTCCCGCCGGTCGTCGACGAGACGGTGGTCCAGGCGGTGCCGTCGGCCGAGGTCTGGATCTGGTACGCGGACGCGTACGCGGCCTCCCAGTTCAGCACGACCTGGCTGATCGCGTACGAGGCGCCGAGGTCGACCCGGATCCACTGCGGATCGCTGAAGGCGCTGGACCACCGGGTGCCGGTGTCGCCGTCGACGGCGGCGGACGCCGGGAAGGTGCCGTTCTCGGTGGAGGAGGCGGTGGCGGTCTTGCCCTGCGACACGAGCGGATCGGCGGCGAGCGCTCGCTGCGGGGTGACCAGGGTAAGGGCGGCGACCAGCGTGAGGACGAGGCCGGTCAGGGCGCCGAGGCGGGGGACGGGAGCGGCTTCCATGAGCACTCCTAAGGTTGTAAACAATGTTACGTGAGAGCGCTCTCTGAGACTGGGCTGAGTGCTGAAAGATGTCAATAGTTCGATGGCAGCGCACACCAGTGGCGGGCCGGTCACGGTGAGGTCATACGATCGCTGCGGAGAAACCCGTAAACAGCACGGAGGGGTGTCATGACCACGGAGACGCTGGAGTTCCAAGCCGAGGCGCGGCAGCTACTGCAGCTGATGGTCCATTCGATCTACTCGAACAAGGACATCTTCCTGCGGGAGCTGATCTCCAACGCCTCCGACGCCCTGGACAAGCTGCGGCTGGCGGCGCTGACCGGCGAGCTGGAGGCCGACACCGACGACCTGCACATCGCGCTGGAGGTGGACGCCGAGGCGCGCACGCTCACCGTGCGCGACAACGGCATCGGCATGTCGCGCGACGAGGTCGTCGCGCTGATCGGCACGATCGCGAAGTCCGGCACCGCCGAGATGCTCAGCCGCCTCAAGGAGAGCAAGGAGTCGGCCGAGCTGATCGGCCAGTTCGGCGTCGGCTTCTACTCGACCTTCATGGTCGCCGACAAGGTCACCCTGGTGACCCGCAAGGCCGGGGAGAGCGACGGTACGCGCTGGGAGTCGGACGGCGAGGGCACGTACACGATCGAACCGCTGGCCGACGCCCCGCCGGGCACCGCGGTCACCGTCCACCTGCGGCCCAAGGACGAGGAGGACGCGCTCTTCGACTACGCCGAGGAGTCGAAGATCCGGCAGATCGTCAAGCACTACTCCGACTTCATCGCCTTCCCGATCCGCCTGGGGGACCAGACTCTCAACTCCATGAAGGCCCTGTGGGCGCGCCCGCGCTCCGAGGTCAAGGACGAGGAGTACACCGAGTTCTACCGGCACATCAGCCACGACTGGTCCGACCCGCTCGAGACCATCCAGATGAAGGCCGAGGGCACCTTCGAATACGAGGCCCTGCTCTTCATCCCGTCGCGCGCCCCGCACGACCTGTTCCAGCGCGACGGCCGCCGCGGCATCCAGCTCTACGTCAAGCGCGTGTTCATCATGGACGACAGCCGCGAGCTGATGCCCGACTACCTGCGCTTCGTCAAGGGCGTGGTGGACGCGGCCGACCTGTCACTGAACATCTCCCGGGAGATCCTGCAGCAGGACCGGCACATCCAGCTGATCCGCCGCCGGCTCGCCAAGAAGGTCCTCAGCACGATCAAGGACCTGCAGAGCAAGGAACCGGAGAAGTACGCCACCCTCTGGCGCGAGTTCGGCCGCGCGATCAAAGAGGGCCTGCTCGGCGAGGCCGACGACCAGAAGGCCATCCTCGACGTGGCGTCGTTCCCCTCGTCGGCCGGCGACGAGCCCACCACGCTGGCCGCCTACGTCGAGCGGATGCCCGAGGGCCAGGACGAGATCTACTTTATGACCGGCGAGACCCGGGCCCAGGTGGAGAACTCGCCGCACATGGAGGCGTTCAAGGCCAAGGGGTACGAGGTCCTGCTGCTCACCGACCCGGTGGACGAGATCTGGGTGGACGCCGTCCCGGAGTACGACGGCAAGAAGCTGCAGTCCATCGCCCGGGGCTCGGTGGACCTGGCCGCCGAGCCGGCCTCGGAGGAGAAGTCGGACGAGTTCGCCCCGCTGCTGGCCTGGCTCGGCGAGACGCTGACCGAGGAGGTCAAGGAGGTCCGGCTCTCCACCCGGCTGACGACCTCGCCGGCGTGCCTGGTCAGCGACGCGGACGACATCACCCCGACGCTGGAGAAGATGTATCGGGCGATGGGCCAGCAGGTGCCGCCGGTCAAGCGGATCCTGGAGCTGAACCCGGACCACGCCCTGGTCAGCGGCCTGCGCGCGGCACACGAGCAGCGCGCCGACGACCCGAACCTGCCGGAGACCGCGGAGCTGCTCTACGGCACCGCCCTGCTGGCCGAGGGCGGCGACCTGGCCGACCCGGCCCGCTTCGCGAAGCTGCTCGCCGACCGGTTGGCCCGTACTGTCTGAGCTGCTCGCCGACCGGTTGGCCCGTACCGTGTGAGCTGCTCGCCGACCGGTTGGCCCGTACCGTCTGAGCTGATCGCCCTCCCGCCTGGCGCGGGCGGGCGATCAGGCCAGGATCGCGGTCAGGGTGTCGCGGGCCGTCGCGGCCATCACCGGGTTGGTGTCGACGTAGTACGGCAGCGCGACGATCGCCTGCAGGATCGCCCAGCCCCGCCCGCGCTGCCAGGCCGCGTCGTCGACGCCGAGGGCGCGCCGGTAGACATCCCGCGCGCCGGCGGGCAGCAGATTCCACGCCGGCATGAGATCGACCGCCGGGTCACCGACGCACAGGGCCTCCAGGTCGATGACCGCGGCCAGGCGACCGTCCCGCACCAGCAGGTTGCCGGGCATGAGATCGGCGTGGATCCAGACCTCGGCGGTGGCGGGCTCGGCGTCGCGACACCGCGCCCAGATCCGGGCCAGCCGGGCGGTGTCGACCAGGTGGGCGCTCTCGGCGAGGGCCCGCTGGACATGGTCATCCTGGGCGCGCAACGGTCCGCCGCGGGTGCGCCCGTCCCAGGCACGGCCACCGGTGTCGGTGGCGTGCAGCGCGGCGACGAAACCGGCCAGATCACGGGCGAACGCAGGGAGGTCTCCGATGACGCGAGGGTCCGCGGTCTCGCCGGGGATCCACCGGTAGACCGTCCACCAACCGGCATAACCCGCACCCGGCGCGCCGAGAGCGACGGGCTGCGGCACCGCCAGGGGCACATGCGCGGCGACACGCCGGGCCTGCTCCTGCTCGCCCAGCAGGTCGGCCCGGAGCTCGGCGCCGGCGCTGGGACGCAGGGGGAAGCGCAGCACCAGGTCGTCGCCGAGGCGGAAGAGGGCGTTGACCGTGCCGTGGGAGGTCAGCGGGTGCACCGGCTGGTCCCGCCACTGCGGGAACTGGGCGGCTACGAGGGCGGCGACCTCGGGGGCGGTGACGTCGACCTGATCGGCGTGCATTCTCACCGGCTGATCCTGGCATTTCGCGCACCGCGCGGCGACCGGCTTTCCGCCCGCCCGAAGCCATGCCGGCCCGATTGCCGGGCCGGCATGGCTTCGCGTTGTCGTTCTACCGGGATCCGCAGATCACGTCGTCCATGAGCCGGAAGGTACGGGCGTAGACCGCGCGGGCCGCTTCCTCGTCGGCGAGCTGCGTGGACAGCGACAGCACCGTCACCCGGGCACCGTCCGCGCTCACCCCGTTGGCGGTGCTCATGCCGGGCACGTCGCCGCCGTGCGACCAGTAGCCGCCGCACCGGTTCGGGATGTACATGATGCCGAGGCCGTACCGCACGCCGGGGATGAAGTCCTGGAACGTGTCGGCGAGCACCGTGCGGTGGAGTTGGGCCATCTGCCGCGGCTTGAGCAGCTGACCGCGCTGCAGCGCCTGCCAGAAGCGCGCCAGGTCGGTCGGCGTGGTGATCAGGTTGCCGGCCGCGCCGGCCACGGTCGGGTTGAACATGGTGGTGTCGGTCAGCGGGCCGCCGGGGGTCCACTGCTGGTATCCCTTGGCGTGCGGCGCCGGCAGGGTCGGCCGGTCGCCCGGCGATGAGGTCCGCCGCAACCCGAGCGGCTGGAGGATGCGGGCGCGGACCTCGGTGTCCCATGGCCGGCCGGTCAGCCGCTCGATGACCATTCCGGCGAGGATGTAGTTGGTGTTGGAATAGTCCCACCGCGTCCCGGGCGCGAAGCCGGGCTCGTGCTTCATCGCCAGGGCCACGAGATCGGCGGGATCGTAGTGGTCGAACCGGTGCGCCAGGTAGCCCTCGTAGGTGCCCAGCGCCGTCACGTCGTTGGTGTAGTTGTAGATGCCGCTGGTGTGCTGGAGCAGGTGGCGGATGGTGATCCGGCGGCCGTCGTTGCCGTTGCCGGCGACCACCCCGGGCAGCCACCGATCGACGGTGTCGTCGAGCGACAGCCTGCCCTCTCCGACGAGCTGCAGCACGACGACGGAGACGAATGTCTTGGTGTTGCTGCCCATCCGGAAGTGGCCGTCGAGCGGCACCGGCGTCTTCCGCTCGAGGTCGCCGACGCCGGCCCGCGAACGGGTCGTGACGCCGTCGACCCGGGTGATCCCCTGGACCCCGGTGATGCCGAGGTCGTGCAGGTCATCGAGCGCGACTTGGAGCCGCCGATCGTCGTGGGCCGGTGCGGCGGCGGTGGCCGGCACCGCGCTGCCGGCGACCAAGGCCGCCGCCAGCGTGGCGGCCACGCCCCATCGGCGCAGATGTTTCGGCATGTCAGGTCCCTTCAAGGAGCCGGGCGAACCAGGAGCCCTAAACCTATGAAGTCCTTCGATGCGTTCCCATCCGGCGGGCCCCCCGAAACGGGGTCGGGCTAGCCCCCGCGACAAGGTGGTGGCGGGCGCCGGATACCTGCTGAAGGAGCGGGTAGCCGACGTCGCCGAGTTCGTCGACGCGCTGGAGCGGGTCGCCGCGGGCGGCACGGCGCTCGACCCCGAGGTCGTCGGCCGGCTGCTGCGCGCCAGCCGGCGCGCCGACGGCCTGGCGGCGCTCACCGCGCGGGAGCGCCACGTGCTCGCGCTGATGGCGGAGGGCCGTTCCAACGCCGGCATCGCCGGCGCGCTCGTGGTGACCGGCGGAACGGTGGAAAAGCACGTGGCGAGCATCTTCGACAAGCTGGGTCTGCCTCCGGGCGAGGCCGACAACCGCCGCGTCCTCGCGGTCCTGCGCTACCTCGGCTCGTAGGTCCACACTGGTCGTCGCCGAGCCGTGCCCCGCGCCGGCCGCCAGCGTGCGCCGGCAGCCACTGGTTCTGGTGCGGACACGCCGCTACTGTGAGGCGATGGGCCGACTGTCGGAACCGAGCGTTCCGGAACCGGGCGCAGACCCGGTGTCCGTGTCCGCATACCAGTGGACCGCCGCCCCCGTCCCGGACGACATCTCGCCGCGCCGCGGCTTGTCCCCCTCGCGCGAGCGGTCATGGGCACGGGTCGCCCACTGGGGCGGTCTGGTGGGCGTTCTCGCGGGCGCTCTGCTCGGCTGGGTGGCGCCGCTGATCGTGCTCGTGACGGCGGGCCGCCGATCGGCCGTGGTGCGCGGGCACGCGCTGTCCGCGCTCAACTTCTATCTCACCTGGGCGGCTCTCACCGTGCTCGCCGGCGTCGTCTCGGCCTACACGAACGAAGAGCCGGAGCTGGTGCCGTACCTGATGGTGTGGATTCCACTGGTTATCGGCATCAATGGCGCGATTCTCTCGTCCCGGGACGACCGCTTTCGTTACCCGACCGCCATCAGGTTCGTTCGCTGATCGCCTCGGCGGGCAGCTGCTTGCTATGCGGGGCGGCCGTCGGCGAGCCACTGGGCGAGGCCGCGCAGCCCGACCGCCCACCGCCCGAGGTCGGTGACCTCCGCGTGCCCGGTGACGACGGTGAGCAACTCGGCCACCGCCTCGTCCGGCCGCCGGGCGTCATTGAGGCTCAGGGCGCGGAAGACGCGTACGGAGTCGGAGTCGGGGAACTCCCCGCGGGCGCGGTCGAGC
The DNA here is from genome assembly GCF_003947245.1 of Actinoplanes sp. ATCC 53533. Classification (NCBI taxonomy): domain Bacteria; kingdom Bacillati; phylum Actinomycetota; class Actinomycetes; order Micromonosporales; family Micromonosporaceae; genus Actinoplanes; species Actinoplanes sp. ATCC 53533. The sequence continues at coordinate 25,276 of NZ_QHHV01000014.1, forward strand.
ACCGCCAGCGACTCGTCCAGCGCGCCCAGCCACCTCAGGGTGCTGGCGTACTGGCACAGGCACCGGCGCAGGACGTCGCCGTCGAGCCCGAGGGCGAGCGCCCGCTCGTAGTAGCCGCGGGCGGTCTCCTCCTGGCCCGCGGTGTCGTAGGCGCCACCCACCTCGTACACGAGGACGGGGTGGTCGGGGTGCTCGGCGAGCAGCGCCTGGAAGTAGGCGATCGTCGGCGCCATGTCCGCCCGGTCGCGCTGGTCGTAGCCGCGCTGGATCGCCTCGGCCAGCTCGGGTGTCACGCCGGTCGTCACTGCCGCAGCCCCCATGCGTCCGAGTTGAAGATCAATTCACCTTATCGCGGCCTCGTCGCGCGGACGCGGAGAACCGAGCGCCGGTGCTGCGGGGGCGCGGCACTTTGTACGATCTACCGATGCCCGACATGGCCAGCCGCGAGTGCCACTGCCTGCTCTGCGACGGCGATGGCACGCCGAGACGGTGGTGGCGGTCGCCCGAACGCTCCTGGCCGGCCCGAGAGCGCCGCAATGCCCGCTTGGTGAGGGAATACGGCTGGGGAGTCACGGGTGTCCTCGGCACGACCATGCCCGACTGGGCATACTCGATCGGCCTGTGGCACAGCTACGGCAGCGTCGAGGTGTGCCTGCTCGGCGTTCCCCAGCAGCGGGCGATGACCATCGTCAACACTGTCGGGCAGCTCGTCCGTGACGGACAGGTGCTGACGCCGCACCTCAGGCTGGCAGGCGTCATCGACGGACACGAACTCGCCCTGGCCCCCGTGCACAGCAGTTGGTACGAGCAGCTGTTCGGCGCGGCGATCGATTACTACCAGCGCCCCCCGTTCCCGGTGGTGCAACTGCTGTGGCCCGACAAGACCGGCCGGTTCCCGGGGGATCCGGAGACCGAGCATGGTGCGGATGGCCCGCAGCCGTCGCTCTGGCTGCCGATGGATGAGCATCCCCGCGGCGCGTGGACGGAGCCGGCCACCGCGTAGGTGCAGAGGCGGCGCCGGATCACCGGCGCGGGTCATCGCACGATGGTGCTCAGCAGGGGAACTCGGTGTATTCCTGGTGCGAGGAGCGCACGCCCCAGCCGGAGCTGTCGCCGGGGCAGCCGGTCACGCGCTCGCCGACGACGGTGGTGTAGGTCGAGTCGCTGTAGTAGACCCAGTGGCAGTACCAGTCGAGCGGGCAGGCCCGGGCCTGCGCGGGGCTCCCGGGAACGGCCAGGATGGTGGTCGCGACGAGAGCCGCGGTCATGAGCACACGACGGATCATGGGGAACCCTTTCGTAGCGCACGGAATAGCAAGGATTATCCGGCGCCGGTCCACCATGGACAACGGGCGTTCCTGCCCAGGCGTGCGTATTGCGGCGGGCGCGACATGTTACGCGTGTCGGCAGTTACGTCCATCATGGAGCGGCTGCGGCCGCGTTGGAAGGTGAGCTTCGCGCCGGCCGCGGACAGGCCGTCCGACGTGCCCACCGACGCCTGATCCGGTGCTTCGGGCAAGCCCCGCGGCGCCGCCTCGATCTGGCCGGTGGACAGTCGCGCGACCCGCACATCGGCGAAATCTCCGTCGCTGACCAGGCGCGGGCCCGCTGGGCCCGCGGGGAGCTCCGCGACCGGACCCGCGACGGGGTCGCGCAGCTGCACCACCGAGACCGGACGGGTCCGCGCTTCAGCGCCGCGTCAGTCCCATTTCAGCCCACCTGGACACAGTGCACTCGACCGCTGTTCCGGCAGCCGGTCGGGAACAGCCTTTACCGAAAGAGGGGAAGCTCATGAGAAGCCTGTTGCGGATCGCCGCCGTCACGCTGGTCGCCTTGGGGACCACATTGGCCGGTGTCGCTATCGCCCAGCCCGCCAACGCGGCCGATGTCATCGCGATTTCCAACTTCGAGACCGGCCTGTGTGCCGAACCCGCGGGTGTCGGCAACGGTGCCCTGGTCGTTCAGCGGCAATGCACCGACGGAAATCAGGCGCAGCTCTGGAGCCGGATCAGCGTCGGCGGTGGGCACTACATCATGGTCAACAACGCCCAGCCGGCGATGTGCATGGACGTGCGGGACCGGGTGAACCCGGTCCAGATCTGGACGTGTACGAACAGCACGACGATGCACTGGAGCTTCCAGCGCGTCTTCCTGCCATTCGACAACATCAAGTCCCGAGTCGGCGGGAAGTGCCTGGACACTCTCGGCGCCGGCCTGGTCATCAACAACTGTGTCGCCGGGGATTCCAGCCAGGTGTGGCAGATCCGCTGACAGAGACGCGACGCGGCGGGCGGACCCGGAACCCCGTGGTCCGTCCGCACCCCCGGGGTCGCCACGCTGCGATGATCAGGCCGGGGCCCGGGTCGTCAGGTCGGCGTCGGTGATGGGCCGGAGTGTCCGGCAGGGCGCCCCGACGGCGACCACCATCGGAGGGACGTCGCGGCTGACGACGCTGCCCGCGCCGATGACGGCACCGTATCCGATTCGGACTCCCGGCAGGACGACGACATTGCTGCCGATCCACACCTTGTCCTCGATGACGATCGGTTCCGAGAACCGGGCGAAGTCGACCCGGCGTGCGGGATGCACCGGGTGACCCGTTGTCGTCAGCGTGACGCCGGGCGCGATCATCACGCCGTCGCCGATGCGGATGTCCACGTCGTCGACGAACGTGAGATTGACGTTGCCGAAGAAGTCGTCGCCGATGTGGACGTTGCTTCCGAATCCGGCGTGAAAGGGCGGAAGCAGCACGGTGCGCTTTCCGACGGACCCGAGGATCGCGACGAGCAATGACCTTCGCCGGTCCGCCTCGCTCGGCGGTGTGTGGTTGTATTCGAAGATGAGATCGGTGCGCCGCCGGGCGGCCTGAAACGACGCTTCCGACTCGGTGTAGATGAGGCCCCGGCGGATCCGCTCCAGGACCGCTTGCTCATCGCTCCGCGACATGGCGGCGGTCAGTCGGTGACCGTGCCGAGGTCGGGCTCGGCCAGCAGGTCGACCGTGTCGGTGGTGGACGCCTGCAGTTCCAGGACGACGATCTCGTTGCGGCCGGCGCGCAGCACCGGCGCCGGCACATACAGCGTGCGCTGCGGCCCGCGCGCCCAGTACCGGCCGAGCGGGAAGCCGTTGATCCAGGCCAGCCCCTTCTCCCAGCCGGGCAGGGCGAGGAAGGAGTCGGCGGCGGCGCCGAGGGTGAACTCGCCGCGGCGGAACGCCGGACCGGCCGTCGCCCGGGCCGCGGCCGGGGCGTACTCGAGCGCGGCGAGATCGTGCAGGGGCACGGACGTCCGGGTCCAGCCGGTCAGCGGTACGCCGTTCACCGTCACCGGGCCGAGCAGGCCCTTGGGGTCGGCCAGCCCCGGTCCGTAGTTGACGCGTCCCATGTCCTCCACGAGCAGGGTGAGCTCCGCAGCGGGCCGGGCGGCCACGATCGGCAGGGCATGCTCGTGCTTCTCCCGCTCCAGCGTGCCGGCGGCGGCGCCGTCGAGGAAGACCTGGGCGCGATCCGCGTACGAGGTGAGCGTCAGCACCGCCGGCCCGGCCGCGGGCACCTCGGACCGGTACAGCACGAGGCCGCCCGACTCCGTGCGTACGGGAGTGTCCGTGGTGATCGTCGTGCCGAGCACCGGTGCGGCGTCGAACAGGTGCACCGCCTCGCCGAGCACGATGCCGCGGTGCTCGACGGTGGGTGCGGGCTCCGGCAGCGGCTCGTCCGGGACGGCGCCGTAGGTGGCGATGACCTCGCGCATCATTCGGTACTTGGGCGTGACGGCGCCGTTCTCGCTCAGCGGTGCGTCGTAGTCGTACGACGTCACGGTGGGTTCGTAGGCGTGTTTGAGGTTGGCCCCGCTGGTGGTGCCGAAATTGGTCCCGCCGTGGAACATGTAGAGACTCACCGAGGCGCCCGTGGCGAGGAGCCGGCCGAGGTCGTCGGCCGCGTTGCGTGGGTCGCGGACGTGGTGCGGGCCGCCCCAGTGGTCGAACCAGCCGTTCCAGAACTCGGCGCACATCAGCGGCCCGGACGGCTGGTGGCGGCGCAGAGCCTCCAGCGCGCGGTCGACGTTGCCGCCGAACGACGCGGTGCGCAGCACGCCCTCGCACCCGCCCCGCTTGAGCATCTCGTCGTTCGCCTGGTCGCAGGTGAACAGCGGCTCGGTGACGCCGCGGCGCCGCAGGCCGTCGGCCAGATGCCGCAGGTAGGCCGGGTCGTCGCCGTAGGCCCCGAACTCGTTCTCGACCTGCACGGCGATGATCGGGCCGCCGTTGCCGGCCAGGTATGGCGCCAGCACCTGCATCAGCCGGTCGAACCACTCGTCGACGGCTGTCAGGTAGACCGGGTCGCTGCTGCGCAGGCGTACCCCCGGGTCTGAGGTCAGCCAGGCCGGCAGGCCGCCGCCGTCCCACTCGGCGCAGATGTACGGCCCCGGGCGCAACACCACCCGCAGCCCGGCCGCGGCGATCAGGTCGAGGTAGCGCGGCAGGTCGAGGATGCCCTCGAGGTCGAACACGCCGCGGCTCGGCTGGTGAGCGTTCCACGGCACGTAGACGTCGATCGCGTTGAGGCCCAGCAGCCGCGCTTTGTCGATGCGGTCGGCCCACTGCCCCGGATGGATCCGGAAGTAGTGCATCGCGCCGGCGATGATCCGGAACGGCGCACCGTCGAGCAGGAATCCGTCGTCCGCCACTTCCAGCACCATGGTGATCGCTACCCCGCAGTTCTCATCGTGGGCCCCGCCGAAAGGCCTCGTTAGCGGTAACGTGACCGTTAACGAATTCTTCACCAGGCCCCGCGCGCCGTCAACAGGGGATGTCGTTCCGTGGCCGCGCGAGCCGGCCTCAGGCCGGCTCGCGCGATGTCGCGACCGGGCGGAAGCGTGCGGAGGCGAGGTCGAGCTCGGTGTGCGGCTGATCGCCGACGCCGATCATGACGCTGGTCGCGGGGTTGACCGTGACCATCCCGAACAGGCCGAGGACGGTGGCCCGCTGGTCCGGCAGCCCGTCGGCGTATCCGAGCACGTTGTCGTCCGTGGCGTTCGCCGCGGCGCCGACCAGGTCACCGAGGAACTCGGCCAGGGCGCCGGGATCGTCCGACGCGTCGGCGACGATGGCGACGTAGCGGGACGCCAGCACCTCGCTGCCGGCCAGCAGGGCGCCCGCCGGGACGATCGTCCGCTCCACGACGTACCGGGAATCGAGACGCGTCATGGCGTCGTCGCCGAGCTGGACCGTCTCCGCCCGGTGGATGGATGGCAGGCAGTCCGCGCGGAGCTGCCGGCTCATCGTCGTCCGGCCGGCCGGCGCCGGGCGTTCCACCAGGTCGTTCAGCGTTCTGCGCAGCTCGTGGACGACGCCGGCGTTGTCCCGGCCGGGTCCGGCCCGCGCGACGATCTCGCTGACCTCGGCGGACCGCAGCGCGTCGTCCTGCGCCACCACCGCCTGCCGGATGTGGACGTGATCGACCCGCGTGAGTTCACAGTGGTCGCCGGTCACCACCGACGTCGACTCCCGGGCGTGCACGGTGTGCGGCGGGAACATCAGCCCGAGCCCCCGGGTGGGCATCCGGCCGTGAGCGTGGGTGGCGGCCGGCGGGACCCCGACGCCGTGATATTCCGGGCGGATCCGGGTCTCGCGGGACGTGCCCGGCCAGCGGACGGGATAGCTGCGGCGGGGCCGGCTCTCCACGTCCATCTCCGGCCCGTCCAGCGCGGCCGGCGAGAGCATCCGGTGCAGGAGCCCGTCGCGCGGCGCACGGCCGGCCCGCGGCTGCTGCGGCCGGGGCGTCGCCCGGTGCGCGGGCTGCGGGGATCTCCCGTCGAGGCGCTGCGGATCGAGCTCCGCGTCGGCCCAGGGCGGTAGGAACGATCCGCTGCCCCCGGCATCGAACCGGCGCGGCACGTGGTAATTTCCGAGATCGAACGAGCCGGTCTCCGCCGGTGGCGACGAGCCTGGCGTGCGGGTCGGCCCGGACGTGGCGGCCTGCCCGGTTTCGCGCGACCTCTCGTGCCGGTTCCACTGACGAAAGAGTTCCACCACGCCACCCCCATCGTCCCCGCTCGTTCGAGCGTGACAGACCGGTGCGGCGGCTGACAGCAAGACGACCTGTCATATGGCCGTCAGCCAACCGATCTCAGCCCCGGACCTGTGCGGCGGGGGTGAGCACGGCGGCGACCGTCGCCCTGACCAGCTGGGCGGGGTCGGCGCAGGTGAGCTTGCCGTCGAGCAGGAGCACCGCCAGCCCGTGCACCAGGGCCCAGGCGCCGATCTGCAGGGCCGGTCCGGCGAGCCGGCTCGCCAGGATCTCCGCCGTCCGCGCGGCGGCGGCGTTGGCGGTGGGCCGGCCGTACATCAGCCGGAACAGGCCGGGGTGGGCGAGGGCGAACGCGACGTACTGCTCGGCCATGTCGGTCAGCTCCGTGGCCGCCTCCAGCCGATCCGCGAGCTGGGCGAAGCCGTGTGTCGCCAGGGCGGCGAGCAGGGCCTCCTTGTCGGCGTAGTGTCGGTACGGCGCGTTCGGCGAAACGCCCGCCCGGCGGGCCACCGCCCGCAGCGAGAAGGCCTCGTCGTCCTCCAGCAGGGCGAGCGCCGCGGCGAGCAGCGCCGCCGGCAGATCGCCGTGGTGATAGGGCCTCGAAGTTGACACTGCGCACACCGCCTTCCTAATGTGCGCAGTGTATACATTCGCGATCTCCGGGAGGGTCCAGTGTCCGTACACTCCACCGAGGTCCGGCTGGCGGCCCGGCCGCACGGCTGGCCCACCGCCGAGACCTTCGAGATCACCCGTGCCGAGGTGGCCGATCCCGCCCCCGGCCAGCTGCTGGTGCACAACCTGCTGATGAGCGTCGACCCGTACATGCGGAGCCGGATGGACGACCGCGAGTCGTACGTGCCGCCGTTCAAGGTCGGTGAGGCGCTGCAGGGCGGCGCCGTGGGCGAGGTCGTCGAGTCGACCGTCGACGGCTTCAAGCCCGGTGACACCGTGCTGCACGGCCTCGGATGGCGCGAGTACGCGCTCGTCGACGCCCGCTCCGCCGCCAAGGTCGACCCGTCGGTGGCGCCGCACGCCGCGTACCTGTCAGTGCTCGGCATGACCGGGCTGACCGCGTACGCGGGTCTGCTGCGCACCGCCGAGTTCAAGGCCGGAGATGTCGTCTTCGTCTCCAGTGCGGCCGGCGCCGTCGGCCAGGTCGTCGGCCAGCTCGCCAAGCACAAGGGCGCGGCCAAGGTGATCGGCAGCGCGGGCTCGGCCGCGAAGGTCGCCTTCCTCAAGGACGACCTCGGCTTCGACGAGGCGTTCGACTACCACGACGGCCCGGTCCGCGACCAGCTCAAGCGGGCCGCGCCGGACGGCATCGACGTGTATTTCGACAACGTCGGCGGCGAGCAGCTGGAGGCCGCCATCGCGACGATGAACGTGCACGGGCGGATCACGGTCTGCGGCATGATCAGCGTCTACAACGCCACCGAGCCGACGCCCGCGCCGCGCAACCTGGCCCAGCTGATCGGCAAGCGCATCACCATGCGCGGCATGCTGGTCACCGACCACGGTGACCTGCGGGACGCCTTCGTCAGGGACGTGGCGCCGCTGGTGGCCGACGGCAGCATCCGCCACCACGAGACCGTGTTCGAGGGCCTGGACCGGGCGCCGGAGGCCTTCCTGGCGATGATGCGCGGCGACGGTCAGGGCAAGATCCTGGTCAAGATCGCCTGATCGGCACGATGACGGCTCGCCACCGGTTGCCCGGTGGCGAGCCGCCGGCGTGGCTAGGAGTGCGGACAGGTGTCGCGGTATTCCTGGATGGTCGAGCCGCTGGGCGCCGGGCAGAGGAACTGCTCGTAGCGGGTGTCGTCGTCGATGAAGCGCTTGAGCCACGAGATGCTGTACTTGGCGATCGTCACGTTGGTCGAGGTCGGCGCGGAGTGCGAGGCGTTGTTGAGCTCGAGGTAGGCCTTGTCGGAGCTGGCCGGCAGGCTGGTGTAGAACGGCTCGGCGTGCGACGACACCGGCGCCACCGAGTCGTTCTCGGCCCCGATGATCAGGGTCGGCACGGTGTCGGTCGACCAGTTCTTGGTGGTGTGGTAGGGCGCCAGCGGGATGGCCGCCTGCAGCGCCGGGCGGGTCCGGGAGGCGGCCAGGCTGCCCCCGCCGCCCATCGAGTGGCCCATGACGCCGAGCCGGGTCGCGTCGATCCGGGTGCGCACGGCGCTGCTGGTGGTGAGGTAGTCGAGGGCGGCCAGCAGCTGGGTGCCCCGGCTGGCCGGTGAGTCGAGGGTGCTGAGCGTGTCGATGGTGATGACCACGAAGCCCTGCGAGGCGAGGCGGGGGCCGTACCAGGCGACGCTCGACTGCGAGGCGGTGAAGCCGGGCGAGGCGGCGACCGCGCCGAAGGTGCCCTCGGCGGTGCTGGTCGGGTAGTAGATGGTGCCGCCGCCGAAGCCGGAGACGCTGCTGCGGGCGACGGTGACCTGGGCGATGGCGAACGAACCGAGGCTGGCCTCGATGCTGGCCGTGGTGGGGGCGGGCCCGCGCTCGTACGGGTTGGCCGCCAGCGCCGGACCGGCGGGTACGGCGACGAGCGCGGCGACGAGGGTGGCGACGAGGGTGGCGGCGGTGAGCAGGTGCTTGACGGGGTTTCGCATGACCGAGCTCCCTAAGGTGGGGAGGAGCGGGCCGTCGTCACCCGGAGCCGCGGTGATGGCTCGCGGCGCCGGGTGGTCCCGGCTGCCTCGCCATCGAGGCATGTCAATACTCGATCACTTTGTTACTGGGCGGTAATCCCATCGCCATCCTGTTACGCCGATATGACGACAGTGTTTCCGCTCCCGGTTGGCGGCTGCCGACGTCGGCAGACTGCGCGGGAAGAGTGCTCGACGCGTGGCGGGCCTGCCCGGCATCGAGCCGTTTCACCAGGGCTCCCACTACCATCACGTCTCGTGGGCTCCGATCCTTACACACTCGACGGTGCGCGTCGCATCCTCGCCGACACCCCGAAGGTCGTTGAGCGCCTCGACCGCCTCCTCGGGCTCGCCATCCTGGGCAGTGGCGTCGGCTTCCTGATGACCGGTGTCTCCCAGTTGGTCGCCGTCTTCGGCTGGGTAGACCAGAAGAATGAGCTGATGCGCCTGCTCGACGGCCTGGTCTCAGCTGGCTGGGAACGGTTACGCACGGGCGAACGCCGGAACCGCTTCGAGGTTCTCGCCGCCACGCACACCGCGCTGGTCTACGGCTCCTTCTTCGCCGCTATACGCGAGTTGCTCGGCCCGGTCTACGACGAACTGGATCTGACCGACGAGGATGTCGCCCACCTCACCACCGCGGCCGGTGAACGGGCAATCGGCCTGGTCGCCTCCGGGCGGATCCCACTGCCTGACGCGACGGCCGGGCTGCATCGGACGATCACCGAACGGATCGAGCCGTTCTACCGCGACCTGGCCCGGACCAGCCTGGAGTTCTTCGCCAGCTTTGCCGGCTGGCCCCGCGAACAGGAGACCCGCGACACCGATCCGCTGGTCAAGCAGATCACCGAACGGGCCACCAACCGCTACCGCGCCGAGTACGCCCGGCTCGCCGCGGACGTCCGAGAGTTCGAGATCTGGGCGATGCTCGGCGAACACGCGGCCACTCAGCAGCAGACCGATGCATCGCTAGCCCGGCTGGAAGATCTGGTCGCCACCATCGTCCGCCACGAGGAGCGCGGGCCGGCCCGTCTACTCGGCACGGTCCGGGCGATCAACAGGGACGTCTTCGGCACGTTGCTCATTCCGGTGGCCGAGACCGGTGACCTCGCCGGCGTCACCCTGCCCACGGTCGAGGCCGGCTACGTCAGCCCGCGGTTCCGCTGGGCGCTCGCCGGACCCGACGTCCGCGCCGCCGACGAGCAATGGTGGGCGGACCAGCCGCTCGGCGACGACATCGAAACGTTCCTGGCCGGGCACTTCGCGGCACCGGTCAGCGTGGACCGTCCACTCGTGGTGCTCGGCCACCCCGGTTCCGGCAAGAGCCTGTTCACCAAGGTTTGCGCCGCCCGCCTGTCCACCGCCGACCGGTTCACCCCCGTACGGATAGCCCTGCGCGACGTGACTGATCCGACCGCGCCGCTTTACCAACAGATGAGCGGCGCTTTGGAGAAGGCCACCAACGGCCGGGTCGGCTGGGCCGGGTTCTGCGACGCGGCGGAGGGCACTGTCCGCGTGCTCTTCATCGACGGTCTCGACGAGCTCATGCAAGCGACCGGCTCCACCCAGTCCAGCTATCTGGCCGGGGTCACCGAGTTGCAGCGGGTCGAGAAGGTTACCGGCAACCCCCTGGCCGTGGTGGTCACCGCCCGCACGATCGTCGCCGATCTGGCCGAGATCCCGGACGGTTCGCTGGTGGTCAAACTGGAGGACTTCTCCGACACCCAAGTCGAGCGCTGGCTGGAAATTTGGCGGGCCACCAATGCGGGCTCGGGGCTGCTCGACCTGGACATGTCACGGATCCTTCGCCTCGGCGACCTCTCCCACCAGCCGTTGTTGCTACTCCTTCTGGCTCTCTATGCCTCTCGCCGCCCGCTACCCGAGGAAGACTCCGCAGCCGGGCTGTACGGCGCCCTGCTGCACGACTTCATCACCCGCGAGATCGCCAAGCCCGGCCAGGCCGGCGCCGGCAGCCCGGCCCAACGCCGCTACGACGCCCTCTGGCAGCTGGGTGTGGTGGCCTTCGGCATGATCAATCGGGGCCGCCTGCACCTCGGCGAGGATCAGCTGCGGCTCGACCTGGCCGCGCTGAGCCGCCGGAACGCCGACCCGATCCTCACGCCGGCGGGCATGCTGGACCCGGCACAGCGGATCATCGGCCGATTCTTCTTCATCACGGCGGCCGAAGCTGACGGCGGCAACGCCGGGCGCAGCTACGAGTTCCTGCACGCCACCTTCGGTGAGTACCTGGTCGCGTACCAACTGGTGGAGCAACTGTCCGACCTTCATCAGGCGCTGGGGCGCCCCTCCTCGCAGCAGTGGGACGACGACCTGCTGTTCGCGTTGCTCTCGCACCGCCTGGTCACCGCGGGCGCTGCCGCCGTCCTGCCGTTCGCCCGCCAACTGCTCGAGGTGGAGAGCGAGAAAACCCGGGAAGGCGTACTGGCCGTGGTCAGCCGGCTGATCCGGGCGGCACCGGAACGATGGGGCAAGGGCGCGTTCGCGAGCTACGACCCGTCGGGCGGCCGGTACCTCGACCGCCTGGCCACCTACACGGCGAACCTCGTGTTGCTGCTCACCCAACTGGTCGAGGAGCCCGTGCCACTGGCCTACCTGGCGCCGGCCGGCATCGACCCGGAGGAGTGGTGGACCACCCTGCTGGATCTGTGGCATGCGACATTCCAGCGTGAATTCGGCGAGGAGTGGCGCGGGCTGCTCTCCCTGCTGGGTCGCCCGGCCGGTCGATGGGCCGGGATCGAGGCACGTACTGACCCGGTCGCCAACACGTTCGTCACCCGGCTCCGGCTGGAGACCGCCAACCGGGTCCGCGGCGCCGCCTACAACGCGGGTATCGCCGCGATGACCGGCACCTACCGGCTCAGCGGCGCGGACCGCGACGAGGAACTGTCCGGCGAACTCATCGCGGCGCTCACCGATCCGTCGCCGGACCTGGGCTCCATCGACCACGAGCATCTCGTCGCCGCCTTCCGCGCGGCCGGGGAGACCGCCTCCTGGTTGGCCCGGCCAGCGGTCGCCTACCTGTGTCGGTTCGGTGACAATCTGGCCGCCGGCGCCCGCGCGAGCATCCTCAAGGTTCTTCTGGCGTCCGGAAATCAGCAGGCGGACCTCGGTCCCGGGTTGGCGTTGCTGGTCGCCCTCTACCCGGATCTCATACGGGCGGTGCCAGCGGTGGGCAGGCTCCTGCTGACACCGGTGGACACCGACGAGGACGTCATGACGTTGGCCCCACGGGACCGGAACATCGAGATCGCACTCCTGGCCGGCGAAGCCGTCTGGCAGCGATCCGATCGCGACATCTACGGATTCGCCTATCTCCGGCACCGGTCGCTGGCCGCCGACCTCGCCGAACAGTGGGCGGGAGACATCGGCGCCCGAGTGCCCGTCGGTGCCGGCGATGCGGCACGTCGCGCGCTGATCCGGCAGGTAGTGACAGAGTCCGTCACGATCCCGCCGTTCTGATCCACGGTGGTATATCCCTGCTCGCGCGGTCGACATCGGACACCGGGCGGGCGACCTCGTCTATGACCCGCCTTTGCCGTACCGGTAGGCGTGGATGATGGTCTGGTCCACGCCGTTGCCGCCGGTGTCCTTCGCCCTGGCGCGCAACGAGACGAAGCCGCTGCCCCTCGGGTGGTGCAGCAACGCCTTGCCGCCGCGCATGGTGGCGCGGGTCCAGGTGGCTCCGTCGTCGTAGGAGACGTCGACGGTGAGCTCCCGCAGCCTTCCGGTCCCGGCGCTCGGTGCCGGGGTGGCGACCACCGGGATCGTGAAGGCACGCCCGGCCGGCGCGGTGTTGTCCTCGTCGAGTCGCGGTGCGAAGCGCACCGCCCACAGTGGAAGCGCCGCGGCCCGGGTGCCGTCGACATGCCCGGATCGGAATTCCCAGGCGGCGCTGACCCGGGTGGAGAGTTGATACTGCGGTTCCCGTTCCGCGTTCACCTCCAGCCGGAACGAGGCGTCGGCCGGCGGCACGGTGAATTCGGCGCCGGTGCCGAGCTTGACGCCGTCACGGAACAGGGTTGTCGTACCCGTGTTTCTTTCGTCTGCCACCCGGCCGGCGCCGTCACCGAAGAGCGGAAGGTTCACGGTGACCGTGTCGGCGAGCCGGGTGACACCGGTGCTGCGGTCGTCAGCCCTGGGGAAGGCCGGGCCGAACACCGCTTGATTCCAGCTCTCGTCGTAGCTGCGACCCCGCTCGTAGCCGGTCCAGGCGCCGAACGTATAGGGGCCGCGGTACTCGCCGTCCGCCTGGACCTGACGCAGACCCGACCGCCATTGCACGCCGCCGTCCGTGTTGAAGTAGCGGGTGACGGTGGACGGTTGCCGGACCCGTAGCGGCATGACCAACGTCTCGTACCTGTTCTCGTCGTTTCTGCCGGCCAGCCGGCTGGTGGTGAACCACAAGCCGGCGAGGCCGTCATCGCCACCCGCGGTCGTCAGCCGTACCTTGGCCAGCTCCGATTCGGCGACCGTACGCCGGTAGCCGGAGATCATCCCGCCCGGTTGGTAGTGGCTGATCGCATAGCTGTAGGGGCTGTCCGCGCCGGGTTCGGCCCACACCCCCGTGAGGTGGGATACCAGGGCGTCGCCCGGCCGGTCGTCACCGACCTGCAGGGTGAACACCTCGTCAAACGTCGTGGCGTACTGTCCGCCGATGATGGGCTCTCCGGGCGTCAACACGGTGAGTCCGACGTGCGCATGCACCTGCGTGGCCGATGCTCTGGGCACGGTGACGGTGTTCGGCTTGGCGTGCCGCTCGTCCATTGTCACGGTGCGGTCAGCTGTCGCATCGAGCACCGGCTGCGCGACGAAGGTCATCGTCGGCGCCGGCTGGAGTCCGAACAGCGCGCCGAAGAGGACGTACCGGCCCGCGGGCACCCGCAGCGTCGCGACGCTGCCGCGGACCAGCGCGAAGAAGCTCTTCGTGCCGTCCCAACCGACGACGTCGACGCCGAATCCCGCACCCGGAGCGCCGGAACGGCCGATGTGCCGGAGCGTGATCTCGTGCGTCTCGATCTGCTTGTCCACCCCCAAGGGGGTACTCACCGACTGGCCGTCGCCGGCGGCGGCGAGCGTGGCGGTGATCCGGCCGTCCGGTCCCTCCACCCGGGTGTCGGCGGAGACGGTGACCGTGGCAGCGCCGCCGCCGGGGATGGTCACGGCCGCCGGGCTGACCGCGAACGTGCCGGCCGGGGCCGCGCTGTCGAGGGCCAGTGCCAAGGTGACCGCTGCCGTACCGGTGTTGCGATAGGTGATGTCGCGGGTCAGCACGTCGTCGTCCGCGTGTGGCCACGCCTGGATCCCGAAGCTGAGGCTCGGCGGGACTGCGGTGACCTGCTGGGTGATGGCCCGTGCGACATCGACCCGCCCGGCCCCCTGCCCGAAAGCGTCCACCCCGGCGGTGGGTTTCGCCGACGCCATCAGCGTGGCCTTGAGCCTTTGCCCGGTCCAGTCCGGATGCTGCTGGGCCAGGATCGCGGCGGCTCCGGCCACGTGCGGGGCAGCCATCGACGTACCCGACAGCGTCACGTACGGATCGCCCGGCTCGCCGCCCACCGCGGTGGCGTCCCTGCCCCGGGCTGCGGTGATCGCCACGCCGGGCGCGGTGATGTCCGGCTTGACGGCGCCGTCGCCGACCCGCGGACCGCGGCTGGAGAAGTCCGCGAGCAGGTCGGACCTGTCGACGGCCCCGACCGCCAGCGCCGCGTCGGCACTCGCCGGCGAACCGACGCTCTCGGGAGAATGCTCGTTGCCGGCGGCGATGACGAACAGCGTGCCGTACTGCTCGGTCAGCGTGTTGACGGCTTGCTCCAGCGGGTCGATCTCGGGGGTGTCCGCACCGCCGAGGCTCATGCTGACCACCTTCGCGCGCTGCTCGGCGGCGGCCCATTCCATGCCGGCGAGAATCCACGATTCCTCGCAGCCGTACTCGACGCACACCTTGCCGTCGAGCAGGTGGGTGCCCGGGGCGACGCCGCGATACCTCCCGCCGGAGGCGGCGCCGCTGCCGGCGATCGTCGAGGCGACGTGCGTGCCGTGCCCGACGATGTCGCGGTCGTCTTCCACACCGCCGGTGAAGTCGCGGCGGGCGGTCACCCGCCCGGCGAGGTCCGGGTGGGTGTCGTCGATGCCGGTGTCCAGCACCGCCACGGACACGCCCGAGCCGGTGTAGCCCGCTTGCCACGCGGTCGGTGCGCCGATCTGCGGTATGGAGGCGTCCAGCGCCGGTTGGCGTACGCCGTCCAGCCACACCTTCGCCACGCCGGGTCTCATCGTCCGGTCCCGGCCCGATCCGGTGGTCAGGCTCTCCCAGAACGCGCCGGGCCTGGTGCGATGCTGCCGCATCGCCACCCCGCCGAGCCGGGGCAGTCGCCGGGCGACGGCCGCGCCCGCGATCGGTACGGCCGCCTTCGCCCCGCCCGTCATCACGATCAACGGCAGGTCGGCCCGGCGGTCGTCGTATCCGTACCCCAGCAACGTCGTCACGTCGAACAGCCGGGGATCCAGCCGGCCCGCACCCAGCAGGCCGAGCGCGTCGTTCGGGATGATGCTGAGGTGCCCGCGGACCCGCCGGGTCAGGAACGTGACGCCTTCGCGCCCGGCCCCGGGCTCCACCGACACCACGTCGTCATCGCCTTCCAGCGCGGTCACCCGGTCTCCGGTCAGCAGAGTCACCGTGCGAGGCGCCGCGCCGGCGGTGTCCGCACCTTCCGCCGTCCCGGCTGTGGCGTCGTGGGGCACCAGCAGCAGCCCGGCCACCGCCACCGCGGCCGCCAGGCCGGCAGCCGCCCGCTTCGGTCGGTTCATCGGGTCGGCAGGTCGGTCGGCGGGGTGTCGTCGCGGAAACCGGCGCTCAGCACGAGCTCGTAGCTCATCAGCTGCCCGGTCGACCCGGCGGACTCACCCTTCCCGAGGTTCCAGGACTCCTGGGCGAGCGCCTGGCCGGTCCGCGGATCGACGATCAGCCGGGTCTGGACCCAGCTTCCACCGTCGCCCTTGCGGACGTAGGCCACCGCCATGCCACCGCGGCCCCGCTGGTCGGTGGCCGGGCCCAGGAACGCCACGCCCTCGACGTCGGCCAGCATCCGGTACGCGGCCGCGCGCACCCGGGGTGGCACCGGCAAGTCGAAGACGAGGTGCCGGCCGCTCCAGAACAACGAGTAGTCGGTGGGTTCGAGGTTGCCCTCCTTCTTGAACCGCTTGAGCAGCCACGCCTTCAACGCCTTCGGGTCGGTGGGCAACTCGGCCAGCTGGGCGATGGTCATGTCCCCACTGCCGATCGGGTACGTCCAGAGCCGGGTGGGGTCTTGGATCGGCCGGGCGTGTCTCGGCCCGGCCGCGGCCTCGATGACGACGGTCTTCGCGTCCGGCAGGTCACGCGGCGGCGGCTCGATCCATCGGGTAGGCGAACCGTCAGCCCGCCAGGCGGCCTGGTCGGCGGCGGCGATCGGCGTGGCGCCCAGGGACTGGTAGACGACGAAGCTCTCGTCGCCGGCGCGGGTCGCCTGCCACTGCTCGTCGGCGCCGCGGCGCATGATGTCGTACGGCCGGTTCGCCGGGCCCACCGGTCGCCGTTCGCCGTGCTCCCGGCTGACCACCCAGTAGCGCCCGCCGGTCGCGGTGCTCGACATGCTCCGCTCGGCGGCGACCAGGAACAGATCGCGCGCCGACTCCGGTGCGGGGTCGGCGGGAGCGGGGGCGGGTGCCACCGACACGTCCCCGGCCCGTGCGTCGGGCGTTCCGGCCCCGGTCCGGTCGGCGTCGGCTGCGACGAACACCGCGCCGGTCGCCAGCGCCGCCGCGGTCGACACCAGCCCGGCCAGTACCAGCCGGCGCGTCGGCCGGCGTACGGAGCGGGCGGCCGGCCGGGGGTGCGCCATGATCACCGACGGGTCGACCCGGCGGGCGTCGGAATCGGGGTCGAGCCGGCCGGGCCGGGCCTCGGCCAGGGCCTTCAACAGATCTCCACGAGCGCTCATCGGCTGTACTCCTCGGACGGAAGATTGATCTGGGTGCGACGAGCGACCTGAGGCACTGCGGTCAGGGCCTTCTCCAGGCTTCTTCGGGCCCGGTGCAGCCGCACGAAGAAGGTGGCCAGCGAGCAGCCGATCACCCGCGCGGCCTCGCGGGTCGACAGGCCGTGCCAGGCCATCAGGGTCAGCAACTCCCGATCGGCCTCGCTCACCC
The DNA here is from genome assembly GCF_003947245.1 of Actinoplanes sp. ATCC 53533. Lineage (NCBI taxonomy): Bacteria > Bacillati > Actinomycetota > Actinomycetes > Micromonosporales > Micromonosporaceae > Actinoplanes > Actinoplanes sp. ATCC 53533. The sequence continues at coordinate 42,157 of NZ_QHHV01000014.1, forward strand.
GGGCGAAGGCGGCGAGCATCGCGGCCCGGTCGGCCACCCCGTCGGCGACGTCCGCGTCCGCCTCGTCCACCCAGGCACGCAACTCGGCCGCGAGGCTGGCCTGCCGGGCCTCGTCGCGGTAACGCTCGCGGACCACGTTGCGGGCGACGCCGAGCAACCACGGCAACGGCACCTCCGGCACCGCGCCCAGCCTGCGCCACGCCCTGAGAAAGGTGTCGCTGACTATGTCGTCGGCGAGCTGACGTCCGGCCCGGCCCACCGCGTACGCGTACACCTGCGCATAGTGTGCGTCGTAGATCGCGGTGAACCGTCTGCTTGCGTCGGCATCTGTCACTGGCTCCTGCTCCTTCGTGCGGAAGGTACGCCGTCACCAGGTAATGCGCGGAACCGCGCCATTCTTACCGGCATTCCGCATGGGAGCACTTCACCGGAATGCTCACGACGGCGCCGGTGGCCGCGGCCGAGGGCTCACAGCCGCCGGCCAAGGTCGATCATGGCGGCCTTTCGTGTTCAGCGCATGTCAAGTCCGTCTTCAGTGGGCTCGGCAAGCATCATGGGGTGGACAACGACGCGCTGTCGAGCGGCCCCGTGCTCAGCGACGAGCAGTTTCGTCGGCTTGCCCGGTACGGCGAGCCGGAGCGGGCCGAGGCCGGTCGGCAGCTGTATGCGACCGGCGACGAGACTTACGACTTCTTCCTGCTCGGTACGGCGACCGTGGACATCGTCCGGGACGCCACGGTGACCGAACCGGAGCGGCTGATCTACCGGGGTCTGCCCGGCGACTTCCTCGGCGAGCTCAACCTGCTCACCGGCCAGCACGTCTATCTGTCCGCCCGGGTGGTGTCCGCCGGCACGATCGTCCGGGTCGGTCCGACGGTGCTGCGCCGGGCCATCGCCGAGCACGCCGACCTCGCGGATGTGCTCCTGGAGGCGTTCCGGGTGCGGCGCGACGTGATCCGGGTGGCGGCCGGCAGCGCCCTGCAGATCCTGGGTAGGTCGGACGCCGCCGGGACGCTCGGGCTGCGGACGTACGTCAGCCAGCTGTATCTGCCGCACGCCTGGCACGACGCGACGTCGCCGCCCGGGAGGACGCTGATGCGCTCCACCGGGGTCGGCGAGGACGACCTTCCCGCCGTGGTGGTGAACGGCACGGTGCTGCGCCGGGCGACGCCGGGCACCGTCGCCGAGGCGTTGGGGCTGGCCCACCGCCCCGGCGTGAGCACGCCCGACCTGGTCGTCGTGGGCGCCGGGCCGGCCGGGCTGGCCGCCGCCGTGTACGGGGCGTCGGAAGGTCTCGCCACCGTGCTGCTCGACAGCGCGGGCCTGGGCGGGCAGGCCGCCAAGAGCTCCCGGATCGAGAACTACCTCGGCTTTCCGCAGGGCGTCAGCGGCGAGAACCTGACCAGGCTGGCGATGGCCCAGGCGCTCAAGTTCGGGGTACGGATCTTCTCGCCGTGCTCGGTCGAGGGCCTGGACCTCGCCGATCCGCGTCGGCCGGCCCTGCTGATCGAGGGCGGCTCGCGGATCGAGTCCCGGGCCGTCATCGCGGCGACCGGCGCGCGCTACCGGCGCCTCGACATTCCACGGTGGGCGGAGTTCGAGCAGGCCGGCTGCATCCGGTACGCGGCCACCGAGCTCGATGTCTCGGCGTACGAGAACATGTCCGCCGCCGTCATCGGCGGAGCGAATTCGGCCGGCCAGGCCGCTCTTTCGCTGGCCGCGCACGGCGCGGTGGTCGATCTGATCATTCGTGGCGCCGATCTGGGCGCGGGGATGTCGTCCTACCTCACCGAGAGGATCCGCGTTCATCCACGGATCCGGCTGCACACCGGCACGACGGTCCGCGAGCTGCACGGTGACCGGTCGCTCGCCGCCATCGTCGTCGAGAACGCCGTCACGGGCCGGCGGCGGCTCGACTGCCGAGCACTGTTCTGTTTCATCGGCGCCGACCCCGTTTCCGGCTGGTTGACCGGCGTGGCCAAGGACCGGGACGGCTTCGTCCGCACCGACGGCCCGCTGCCGTTCCGGACGAGCGCGCCTGGCGTGTTCGCGGTGGGCGACGTCCGGTCGGGATCGACGAAACGGGTCGCGACCGCGGTCGGCGAGGGTGCGAGCGCGGTTTCCTCGGTGCACCGCACGCTCGACGCGAGCTGATGGGTCTCCCGGTCGCGACGGTGTTCCTCTACAGTTCAGCGGCATGGACGGCGACGGTCTGCGGGTGCAGATCCTCGGTCCGCTGCGGCTCTGGCGCGACGGCGTCGAGCTGGATGCCGGTCCACCGCAACAGGCGTATCTGCTGGCGGTGCTGCTGACCCGGGCCGGCCAGCCGATCAGCACGAGCGAGCTCATCGACCTCGTCTGGGGTGACGACGTCCCCGCCTCGGCGGTCAACATCCTGCAGAAGTACGTCGGATCGCTCCGGCGGTTGCTGGAGCCGACGGTCCCGGCCCGGGAGAGCGGCACCTACCTGCAACGACGCGGCAGCGGCTATCTGTTCGTGGCGGAGCCGGGCGTGCTCGACGTGGTCCGCTTCCGGCAGCTCGTCGAGGCGGGGCGCAGCCACCGGCAACCCGGCGTGGCGCTCGATCATTATGTCCGGGCGCTGGGCCTTTGGCACGGTCCCGCCGGCGATGGCCTGGCGGCCAGGTCGTCGGCCGATTTCACGGCGCTGAACATCGAATTCCTCGGCGCCTGCGTGGCGGCGGCCGAGCTGGCCGTCGCGCAGGGCCGGCCGGACCTGGTGCTTCCGGCGCTGCAGCGGGCCGCGGGGATGGCACCGCTGGATGAGCGGGTGCAGGCCGCCCTCGTCACCGTGCTGGCCGCCGCCGGCCAGCAGGCGACGGCGTTGTCGGTGTTTCAGACGGTCCGCGCTCGGCTCGTCGACGAGCTGGGCATCGATCCGGGGCCGGCGTTGTCGTCCGCGCACCGGCGGCTGTTGGCACAACCACCGGCGCCGGCCGCCCCTGTCGGGCCGATGACGGGGCCGCCGGCGGATCCGATCGTCGGCCGGGCCGAGGAGCTGGCGATACTCCGGCAGGCAGTGCGGTCGACCTTCGCCGGCGGTTCGGGTCTGGTGGTCCTCGAAGGAGAGCCGGGCGTCGGCAAGACTCGCCTGCTCGAGCAGGCCGGTGTCGAAGCGGAGCAGGGCGGCGCTCTCGTCGTGTGGGGCCGTTGTGTGGAGGGGGACGGCGCCCCGTCGATGTGGCCGTGGGTGGAGGTGTTCGGCACCCTGGTCGAGAGTCTGCCCGCCGGGATGCGCCAGGAGTGGCGGGCGGGCGAGCTCGGCCGGCTCGTCGGGTCGCCCGGCGAGGTCCCCGGCATGCCGGTGCTGCCCGACAGCGGCGCCCGATTCCGCCTCTTCGAACAAGCCGTCGCCCTCGTCGCGCAGATCTCCGCGCGGCGGGCGCTGCTGCTGCTCATCGACGACTTGCAGTGGGCCGATGTCGCCTCACTGGACCTGCTCGGCCACCTGGCGGCAAGGCTGCCGGGCGCCACCGCTGTCATCGGCGCCCTTCGTGACCGGGCGCCAGTTCCGCGCCGCGAGGTCGCTCATGCCCTGGCCGTGGCGAGCCGGCAGCCCCGGCTCCGTCGGATCCACCTCGGGGCGTTCAGCCAGGCCGAGGTGGCCGAGCTGGTCCGCCGGGAGACCGGACAGGCCCTCAGCGCCGCCGCCGCTCGCAGCACCCATGCTCGCACCGGCGGCAATGCGTTCTACGTCCGTGAGCTGTCGCGCTACCTCCGCGACGGCGGCCGGCTCACCGACGTCGCGGCCCGCGCCGGCGTCCCGTCCACCGTGCGGGATGTCGTGCGCGACCGGGTGGCGGGCCTCGACGAGGTGACCACCGGCCTGCTCCAGTTGGCTGCGCTCATCGGCCGGGACTTCGACCTCTCGCTGCTCGCGAGCGCCGCCGGCCTCGACGTGCAGACCTGCCTCGACCACCTCGGGCCCCTGGAAGCGCTGGGCCTGGTCGAGCCCGTGGGCGGCAACCCGTTCTCGTTCCGCTTCTCGCACGACCTGGTGCGCGAGTCGGTCGCCGTCACGACGCCCTCGCCGCGCGTGCCCGGCCTGCACCGTCGCCTCGCCGAAGCGATCGAGAACACGGTCACCGACGACGACGCGATGGTCGAGCGGCTCGCCCACCACCTGTGGGCGGCGGGCCCGCTCGCCGATCCGTCCTGGACCGCGGCGGCGCTCCTGAGCGCGGGGCGCTGCGCCGGCAACAAGTCGGCGCTGGAGGCGGCCGCGCGTCAGCTGCGGCTGGCCGCTCAGGTCGCTCGCGGGGCGGGCCTCGTCGAACTGGAGCTGTCCGCCCTGTCGCTGTTCATCGCGGTGGACGGGATGCGGGCCGGCTACGTCGGCTCGGCGCTCGACCTGCTGGAGCGCGCCGAGCACCTGGCGCGTGACCTCGGCCGGGAGCGCGACGCCGCCGACTTCCTCTTCTCGCGGTGGGCCGCCTATTCGCAGGGTATTCAACTGGAGCGGGCCGGACGACTGGCGCGACGGCTGCTCGAGCAGGGCGAGGCCTCCGCCGATCCGATCGTGCGCGCGTACGGGCGGCACGCCTGGGGCATCCACAACTGGGATATCGGGAACATCACGGAGTCGTACCGGTATCTCAGCCGGTCCGACGCAGCCGTGCCGCAGGACCAGGCCCGGCGCGAGCAGGCGCCGCTGCGACACGACCTGCAGTTGCTGTCGCCGGTGATGCTCGGCCTGATGACCGCGCTGCGAGGCGACGTCGCCGGAGCACGCGAGGTGCTCGACGCGGTGGAGGCCGCCGCCGGCGACGACCCGTACGCCATCACGGTCTGGTCGGCCTTCTCGGTCACCGTGGCCGCGCTGGCCGGTGACCCCGCCTGGGCGAGGCGCGCCGCCGAGCGTGGCATCGCCCAGGACCCCGACTTCTCGTTCGTCTTCCTCGGCGGCTATCAGCGGCTCGCGCGCTGCTGGGCGCGGGCGGTCACCGATCGTGATCCGGCCGCCGCGGCGGAGGCGGAGAAGCTCATCGCCGTCGCACTGCTCGACCCGCCACGCTCGGGCCTGGCCACCTGGTCTGGGCTGCTGGGGGAGATGTGGCTGCGGGCCGGACGGCTGGAGGATGCCGCCGAGGCCCTCGACCGGGCGGACTCGTTCGTCGCGACCTACGGCCAGCGCTACGCCGAGGGCCTGCTGCTCCTGCTCCGGGCGAGGCTGATGCGGGCCCGCGGCGAGCCGGTCGCTGAGGTCCGGGCAGCCGCCGAACGGGCCCGGGAGCTGTCCACCGAGCGCGGCGCGCACCTGTTCGCGCGCCGCGCCCAAGAGCTGCTCTGATCACGCGTGTCGGGTGCGCAGCGCCACCCGGATCGCCCAGAAATGCGCCACCAGCCCGATGCCCCAGCCCAGGATCGACCACAGTGGCCAGAAGAAGATGTCCGGCGTCGCCGTCGCCCAGACGATGACCTGGGCCACGTTGGCCACGACGTACCAGAAGGCGTGGATCCACAGGCCCCACTTCAGCGCGCTGTCGCTCTTCTGAATGATCATCGCTGGGCCGCCTGTTCGATGAAGGCCACCGTGGCGCCGGGGCGGGAGACGAAGACCAGGTGCGAGGCGCCCTCGACCGCCTGGGTCTGCCCGCCGGTGCGCTGGGCCATGAACTCCTGTGCCATCGGCGGGATGATCCGGTCGGCGCCGCTGACCAGGTGGTGGCAGGGGATCGTGTGCCAGGCCTGGGGCCCGGTGGCGGGCTCGCCGAGGGCGGCGCCGGTCGCGGGTCGCTGGGTGACGGCGAAGAGCGCGGCCTCCTCGGCGGGCACGTCGGCTGCGAAGTTCTGATGGAAGACCCGCGGGTCGATGTAGAGGTCGACCTGCCCGCCGGGCAGCGGCACGGGCTTGAGGGACTCGCCCACGGTGCTGCCCGGGAACTTCTCCACCAGAGCCTGCGCGCTCTCGCCCTCTTCCGGCACGAACGCCGCGAGGTAGACGAGCGCCTTCACGTTGGGGTTGCCGGTGGCGGCGCCGGAGACGACCGCACCGCCGTACGAGTGGCCGACCAGCACGATCGGTCCCTCGATGCTTTCCAGCAGCGCCCGGACCTGTGCGACGTCGGAGGAGAGGCCCCGGAGCGGATTCGCCGCGGCGACGGTCGGGTAGCCGTCCGCCACCAGTCGTTTGATGATCGCCGCGAAACCGCTGCTGTCGGCGAATGCGCCGTGCACGAGCACGATCGTGGGCTTCTCGCGTTCCATGGGTCACCTCTCATCGTGTGATAGCGGAAAGCTATGGGCCCGCACTGAACGGAAACTGGACGCGGCAGTTCCGTCGCCGTCAAGTCGGCTCGGCGACCCTGATCCCCGCAGGACGGACGAGGGGGGTCATCGATGGTCGCGGTCGAGGAAGCCGATGTCGTGGTGATCGGTTCTGGCATGGGCGGCCTCGCCGCGGCCCGGGCAATCGCCCAGTTCGGCAAGAAGCGGGTGCTCGTCCTCGAACAGCACTACACGCTCGGCGGGATGACGCACGAGTTCTCCCGCGCCGGCCGTTTCCAGTTCGGCACCGGCCTGCACTACATGAGCGCGAGCGCCGGCCCGTTCCTCGAGTTCATGACGGACGGCCGGGTGCAGCTCTCGCCGCTGCCGGACGACTACGACGTCCTGCACTTCCCGGACTTCGACTTCGCCGTTCCCGCGACGAAGGAACGATTCCGGGCGCGCCTGGTGGAGCAGTTCCCCGCCGAGGCCGACGCCATCGACGACTTCTTCCGCGCGATCCGCCGAGGCATGTCCGCGCTGGCCGCGCGCAACGTGCTGGGATCCATGTCCGCCGGGATACGGAAGTCCGGTATGCCGGTCGTCGAGCGCCTCTTCCCGCTGGCGTACCGATCGTTGCAGGAGCAGGTCACCCGCAGCTTCCGCGACCCTCGCCTGCGGGCGGTCCTGGCCGCCCGGTGGGGCCTCTACGGCACTCCGCCGTCGTCGAGCGCTTTCGGCTACCACGCCGCTGTTCCGCTCACGTTCTTCATGGCGGGAACGGCACACCCGGTCGGCGGTCCGAAGGAGCTCGGCCGGATCGTGCTGGAAATTCTTCAGCGGTACGGCGTGGAGCTGCGTCCCCGGCAGCGCGTCGCCGAGGTCGTCCTCGACCGGGGAAAGGTGACCGGTGTGGACGTCGAGGACACCACCTCCGGCCGCTGCTACCGGGTGCGGACCGGCACCGTCGTGTCGGCGGCCGGCGTGCGCAACACGTACGCCCTGATCGGCCGCGGCCAGGAACTGGCCGACTTCCCCGAGGAGCCGTCGGCGGTCATGCTCTTCCTGGGCATGGAGCGATCGCCGGCCGAGTTCGGTGTCCGCGGCGAGAACCACTGGTTCATGCCCGACATCGACGACCATGAAGGCTTTCACCGCCCGCCCGGCGAGGGCACGCTGTACGTCTCGTTCGCGTCGCTGAACAATCCGGCCGCACGCCACCACACGGTGGAGGCGCTGGAACTGGTCGACCCGAGGGTGGTCGACCAGTGGCGGGGCATGCCCGAGGGGGAGCGGCCGGAAAGCTACCGCGAGCTCAAAGAGCAGCTGACCGAGCGGCTGATCAGCCGGCTCGAGGACCGCTGGCCCGGCTTCCGGCAGTCGATCGCCTTCGCCGAGCTCGCCACGCCGCTGTCGTTCGAGACCTACCAGCACAGTGTGCTCGGCTCCTTCTACGGCCTCGCCGCGACCCCGCAGCGGCTGCGGTCGCCGCGGGCGGGATGCCGGACACCCGTCAAGGGTCTCTTCGTGGCCGGGCAGGACGCCTGGGGCTCCGGCGTCGTCGGGGCCCTCGCGGGCGGGTTGATGGCGGCGAACGCCGTGCTCAAGTCGCGGCAACTCGGTGCCATGTGGCGGACCGTCCTGGCCGGCGGACCGCCCCGTGACCCTGCCGAACCCTGGCAGGGCTACCTGCGCGTGGCGGAGGTCGAGGCGCTCACCCCGACGGTGCGGCGGATCCGGCTCGAACCCCTGGACGGGCCGGAGATGCCGTTCTCGTTCGCTGCCGGGCAGTACGTCAAGGTCGACGTGCCGGTCGCCGTCGAGCCGGTCGAGCGTTCGTACTCGATCTGCAGCGGGCCCGGGCAGAAAGCATTCGCCGAGATCGCGGTGAAGCACGAGCCGGACGGGCTCGGGTCGGGCTTCCTGCACGACGAGCTGGCGGTCGGGCAGGCACTACGGGTGAGCGGACCGCACGGGGAGTTCAGCTGGGATCCGGGTGCCACCGACGGCACGCTGCTGCTGATCGCCGGCGGCGTCGGCATCACACCGCTGATGAGCGTGCTGATCGCGGCGGCCGACGCGGGCCACACCGGCCGGATCGTCCTGCTGGCCAGCTTCCGCGCGGACGACGAGGTGGTGTTCCGGCCGGAGATCGAGGCGCTGCGGTCCCGCTTGCCCGGTATCGAGGTGGCGATCGTCGTGACCGGGCGGCAGGGCCGCATCGGGACCGAGACCCTGCGGCCCTACGCCGGAGCGAGCCGCGTCCACCTGTGTGGACCGGCGCCCATGATGCAGGACGTGATCGGGCACCTGACCGAGCTGGGAGTGCCGCGAACGGCCATCCGCACCGAGGCCTTCGTGTCCGGCCGCAGCAAGGAGACCCGCCGCGAGAAGTCCCACGCGATCGCCCTCGCGGCCGCCGCCGACGGCATCACCGCATTCACCATCGGCATGCCCGACGGCGCTGCGGCGTTCCGCTGCCGGCCCGGCCAGTCGGTCCTCGACGCCGCCAACCTGGCCGACGTCCCGCTGCCGCAGTCCTGCGGCGAGGGTGCGTGCGGCACCTGCCGGGTACAAGTGCTGACGGGCGCCTACGAGACCGACACCCGGGGCATGTTCTCCGCCGGCGAGCTGGCCGCCGGCTGGCGGCTGGCCTGTCAGACGCTGCCCACCGAGGACCTCACGATCACGGTGTGAGCTCCCGGAGCATGTCCTCGGCGCGGCGTGCGTACAGGTGGGTCTCGCGGTCGGCGGACAACGCACGGGCCTGTTCGGCGGCGGCCCGGACCACGGTGGGCGGCTCGCCTCGCGCCTGGAGCAACCGGGCGCGGATGAGCAGGATCAGTCCCTCGGGGTAACGCTGTCCGAACTCATCCAGCGCCCACTCGGCCCGGTCGAGGGCCGCGGCGGCCTGATCCGGCTGCCCGGCCATCAGCCGTGCCTCGCCGAGCAGCCCGAACCAGGTGGCCACGCATGAGCGGGGCGGGTCGAGCAGATTCGTGAGGATCAGCTGCTCGACCTGGTCCGCGGCGCCGGCCGGGTCGTGGCCGGTCATGGCCAGGGCCCAGTGCCTGGCCAACCGCTCGTACGTGCCTTGGAAGACGAAGGTGAACTCGGGGTCCACGGCTATTCCCCGCTCCGCCGCGCGCAGTGCCGTGGCGGCGTCGCCCACGTTGGCGGCGGTCCGCGCGGCCATGGAGGCCCAAACCGTGATCATGTACGGGTCGTCGCCGGCGGTGGCTTCCAGCGCGTCGAGCAGTGCCTGTGCGGTGCCGACGTCGCCGTGCTGTGCCGTCATCTCCGCGAAGATCGCGGCCGGGAGCATCTGCAAGTCGTGTCGCAGCGGGTCGACCTCGCGCTGCGCGGCGTCCTCGCTCAGGGCTCGCCCGGCCTCTTTCAGATACCGGACGCCCTGCCCCACGTTGCCGATGGCCCACTGGTGGATGCCCCAGGCGTTCAGCCCGTAGGCCCGGATGGTGGGGTCGGCGGAGGCCTCGCCCTGCTCGAACAGCAGGCGGGCCAGCGGCGCGGCGCGGACGAGGTCGATGGTCTGGGCGTGCCCGGCCCAGCGGGAGAAGAGGAAGTCGGCGGCCTCGCGTTCCCTGCCGAGGCTGCGGGCGAGGTGTTCGGCGCGTTCCAGGAGGTCGATGGCCGCGGCGCCGCCGTACAACGATCGCATGCCCACCACCGCGGCGAGTTCCTTCAGCGCGGACAGCTCCAGTTCGGCCAGACCTGCCGTCCGGGCGACCAGCGTGGCGGACCGCAGCTGCCGCTCAGCGACGTCGAGCGCGGACTTCGCTGCGGCGCTGCTGCCCGCGCGTACCAGCGCGAGCGCGGTCCGGGCCGGATCGGCGAGCGGACCGGCGGCCCACAGGTGGTGGGCGAGCCGCTCGGTGACGGCTTCGGCGCCCCGGCCCGTTTTTTCGAGCGCGTCGGCGATGCGCAGGTGAAGACGGGGAACCGAGGAAGGCGGCAGCATCGCGACGACGGATTCGCGGACCAGGTCATGAGAGAAACGCAGCGAGAACGGATCGTCGGGAGTGAACCCGAGGAGGTCGAGAGCATCGACCGGCTCCAGGCCGAGAATGCACGCCTGGGCATCCGCGTCGGCGGCGTGGGCGAGCAGGCGGACCTCGACGTCCCGGCCGATCAGCGCGGCGATCCGCACCATGGCCACGGCCTCGGGGGCGAGGCCGGCCATGCGGTCGCGGACCACGTCGCGCACGGTGGCCGGCACCTCGGCCCGCCCCACGTTTGCCGCTGTGATGACCCCCCGGTCGGTGGCGAGCAGCCGGGACAGCTCACGGACGAAGAACGGATTGCCCCCGGTGCGGGCATGAATCCTCCGGACGACGCCGTCGTCGGGATCATGACCGGTCTCACCTCGGACCAGCTCCGCCACCTCGGTCGACACGAACGGAACGAGCCGGATCCGGCGGTGGCCGGGCATCCGGCTGGCCGCGCCGAGGAAACGGGTCAGGTCCGAACCGGGCACCGGCGCGCGGTCGCGAAGCGCGCCGATCAGTGCGGTTCCGCGCGGAAGCCTGGCCGCCAGGTGGCTCAGCAGCCGCAATGAGGAGCCGTCAGCCCACTGGAGATCATCGATCACCAGTACGGTCGGCTGCCCCGCCGCGACCTGGCCGAGCAGATCGACGACCTCCCCGAACAGCCGAAACTGGGCTCCGCTGTCCGGCATCAACGGCCCGCCGGGAACGCCATGCCGTGGCTGCGCGAGGCGGCCCAGCTCCCCGGCGAGCTTTTCTTGCCGCACCGACGGAGGCACGCTGTCGAGCAACGTGCCGACGGCCTGGATCCAGGGCCACATCGACGGCGTCCCGTCGCCTTCGAGGCAACGGCCCCACACGATCAGTGCACCCTGCCGAGCGGCCTGTGTGGTCGTCTCCTCGAGCAGGCGTGTCTTGCCCATCCCCGGTTCGCCTTCGACCAGGACGAACCCCATGCCGCCGGCGACTGCCGACGTCACGCCCTGTCGCAGGGTCCTGAGCTCCTCGACGCGGCCGACCAGGTGGTCCGCAGCCGGTTGCGAACTCTCCTCCTCGTCCGTCTCGTGGCTGGCGCCGGACCGCCGAACCGGCCGCAACACCTGCTGATGGGCGGCGCGCAACGCGGGGCCGAGGTCGGCCCCGAGCTCCTCGGCGAACCGGGCGCGAACCGCTCCGAACACCGACAACGCCTCGGCCTGCTGCCCGGCGGCGGCCAGTGTGACAATGAGGCTCGCCTGCACCGGCTCGTGGAACGGCGCCATGGACGCGGCGAGTCGCAGCCGGGCGAGCAAGCGCTCGGGCTGATCCAGGGCCACGGCGACCTCGGTGGCCGCGACGCAGGTGTCGAAGAACTCGCGGTCCAGCACGGCGAAAATGGGCTTGGTGCTCGTGCCGTGACTCAGCCCGTCCCCCGCGGGGCCGCGCCAGAGAGCCAGGGCTGCCACATACGAGTCGAGCGCCTTTTCCCCGACCGACTGCCTGGCCCTTGTCACGAGCTCTCGGAACTCCACGACATCGAGCACGGCGTGGGCCGGGTCGAAGAAATAGCCGGCATCGTGGCGGCGGATGAAGGAACCGGCCTCGCGAGCCGGAACTGACGGCTCGAGCAGCCGCCGGAGCGCGCCGACGTACTTCTGGACGATGTTGGGCGCGCTGGCCGGAGCGTCGATGTCCCAGATCATGGTGATGAGCTCGGTCGTGCTGACCGGGTGGCCGGCAGAAGCCAGCAACGCGGCCAGCAGATGAGCCTGTTGCCGGGGCCCAGGATCGATTTCGACACCGTCGCGCCAGAGTCGCAGCGAGCCGAGGATCTGCAGGCGGAGTGAAGCGCCGGTACTCCGATCCACGACATGGAACATATAGCGGCCCAGCGGAGTAGTCCATCACGGTGTTGCCGAGGGGCGGGTTAGGCTCGGCCGGTGCCGCACGACACGATCTTCAACGAGCATCGCTCCCTGCTCAACGCCGTCGCCTACCGGGTGCTCGGCCGCTGGAGCGACGCCGAGGACGTGGTCCAGGACGCGTGGCTGCGGTGGAGCGCTGTCGACGTCGAGCAGGTGGAGAACGCGGAGGGTTATCTGGTCCGGGTGACCACCCGCCTGGCGATCGACCGCCTGCGCAGTGCCGCGTCGCGGCGCGAGACCTATGTCGGCCCGTGGCTGCCCGAGCCCATTCTGACCGCGCCGGATGTCGCCGACGACGTCGCCCGCTCGGAGTCGGTGTCGTTGGCGATGCTGTTGGTCCTGGAGTCGTTGTCCGCCTTGGAGCGGGCGGTCTTCGTGTTGCACGAGGCGTTCGGTTACTCCCACAGCGAGATCGCCACCATGGTCGAGCGCAGCCCGGAATCGGTGCGCCAGACGGCGTTGCGCGCGCGAGAGCATGTGAGCCGCCGGCGGCGCCGCTATGACACCGATCAGGCGACCCGGCGCAAGGTGACGGAGTCGTTCATGTCGGCGAGCACCGGTGGCGATCTCGCGTCGCTGATGCAGGTGCTGGCGCCGGACGTCAGGCTGGTGTGCGACGGTGGCGGACTGGCGCCGGCGCCGCGCAAGGCGATCGAGGGAATCGACCTGGTGGCACGGGCGCTGGTCACCTTCGGTGGTCGCATGCCGGAGGATCCGCGCGTGGTGGTAACCGAGGTCAACGGCGGGCCCGGTGTCGTCATCCTCTCCGCCGGCACCCCGGTGGCGGTCATCGTGCTGCACCTTGTCGAGGGGCGGGCGCGGGAGATTCACCTGATCAGCAACCCGGAGAAGCTCCACGCCGTCGCCGGTTTGTGACGCCGGTCACAGCGCCTCACGGTTAGCCGGGGCTGTCTCGTCCGTGGGGCATGGCTGACATCAAGCAGGTAATTGTCATCGGCGCCGGATACACCGGCATGCTCGCGGCTCTCGGCGCGGCGAAACGGGCCAAGGGGCGGGTGCACGTGACCCTCGTCAACCCCTGGGAGAGGTTCACCGAGCGGCTGCGGATGCACCAGATCGCCACCGGCCAGCAGCTCGCCGAGCACCGCATCCCGGACCTGGTGGCCGGCACCGGCATCGACTTCGTGCGGGGCTGGGCGAGCGGGATCGACACCGCCGCGCGCACCGTCACGGTGTCCACCGTGGATGACGGCGAGGTCTTCCTCGGCTACGACACGCTGGTCTATGCGATCGGCAGCACCACCGACACCGGCCGCGTCCCCGGGGCCGCCGAGCATGCCTTCACCCTCAACGATCCGCGGAGCGCACAGGCCATGGCCGCGCACCTCGCGCGCCGGGGCACCGGCGAATTCCTGGTCTGCGGCGCCGGCCTGACCGGGATCGAAGCCGCGACCGAGATCGCCGAGTCCCACCCGAACGTCCGGGTCACCCTGCTGAGCCGGGGCGAGCCGGCCGCGATGATGGGTGCCAGGGCTCGCGCGTACCTGATGGCGGCCCTGGACCGGCTGGGCGTGACCGTCCGGGCGGGCGTCAGCGTGACCAAGGTCCTGGCGGGCGGGGTCGAGCTGGAGGGCGGCGAGTTCGTCGCCGGCGACGGCTGCCTGTGGACCACCGGTGTCCGCGTGGCCCCGCTGGCCGCCGAGGCCGGGATCGCCACCGACGAGTACGGGCGCATCCGCACCGATGCCATGCTGCGGTCGGTGTCGCACCCGGGGATCTACGCGATCGGTGACGCGGCCGCCGTCCCGCAGGCTTTCGGCGTCATCCACGGCACCTGCCAGAGCGGCATACCGACGGCGGCGCACGCCGCCGAGAACATCGCTCGCCAGTTGCGGGGCAAGCAGCTCAAGCCGTTCCGCTTCGGCTACCTCCACCAGCCGGTGAGCCTCGGGCGCCGGGACGCGGTCATCCAGTTCACCTACGGCGACGACACCCCCCGGCGCTGGTACCTCACCGGTCGGGCGGCCATCTTCTACAAGGAGACGGTCAGCAGCAGCCCGATCAAGACCTACGGGCTGGCGAAGCGGCTGGCCATCTCGTCGCGGATGCTCGCCACCACCGGCGGCAAGCGCAACAAACCGGTCGGGTGGGAGCGTCTCGGTCCCGCGTCGTTCACCGGCTGACCCAGCTACGGCTGGTTCTACGGTCCGGAGGCCATGGACGACTTGGCCGGGCCTGTCCGCAAGCGGCAGTTCCCGATCATCGGCGGCGGGGGCGGCTACTGCTCGTGGGTGCATCTGGACGACGCGGCGAGCGCCACCGCGCTGGCGGTGGAGCAGAAGGTGCGGGGCGTGTTCACCATCGTCGACGACGAACCGGCCCCGGCCCGCGAGTGGCTGCCCTACCTGGCCACGTGCGTGGGAGCGAAGCGACCGATGCGGGTTCCGGCCTGGCTGGCCCGGCCGCTGGCCGGGCAGGTGGCGGTGGTGCTGATGACCGAGGGGCGGGGTTTCAGCAACGCCAAGGCCAAGCGGGACCTCGGTTGGGAGCTGCGCTACCCCTCGTGGCGGCAGGGCTTCGCGAAAGAGCTGGCGTGATCCGGGCAGCGCAGGACGAGAGCATGCCCCGGTTCGAGGCCGGCCGGCGCGACCACAAGGGCTGACCGCGGCGGTCAGGTGGTCGCCTGCCCGGTGCCGGCCGTGAGGTTGTGGGTCGCGGTGAGTCCGGCCTCGGTGCTCCTGCGGAGGAAATCGGCGAGCAGCTCGAGCTGCTGCTCGTCGTAGTCGCCGCAGATCGAGTCCAGCGCCGAATTCATGCCGGCGAACAGGTGGTACATCTCCCGGCCGCGGTCGGGCAGCGCCCGGACGGTGATCGCGCGCCGGTCGGCGGGGTCGCGCTCGCGAGCGATCCAGCCGGCGTTCTCGAGCCGGTCGAGGATTCCGGTCATGGTGGCCGGGTGCAGCCCGGCCTGGCGGGCGAGGCTGCTGGGGCTCAGCGGCCCGTGCCGGCTGATGAGGTCGAGACAGTCCATGTCGGTGTCCTTGATGGCGAGCTGGACGCCGACCTGGCGGTTGAGCGTCGACAGCTGGTTGTGCAGGTCGCGCAGCGCGTCCCTGATCTGGGTGGTGAGTTGCCGGCGGGCGCGTCCGCTTCCGGATGTTACGTGACTCATATTGTTTGGTCTCCAAAGCACATGTAGTTTGAGTCTCATATGATACGACTCAGAGAGGGCGAGTCATGACGAAGTACGCACGCGTCGCCAGCTTGCTGTTCGCCGGGCTGTTCGCCGGATTCCTCACCGCGGTCCTGGTCCTCGAGTTGTCGCTGCGCGGCGCCGACGGCATGGTCTACACCCAGGTCCGGCTGGTCGAACTCGACTCCCTCGACAAGCTCGCGGTCGCCACGCTGCTGCCGGCGTTGATCGCCACAGCGGTGCTGGCCTGGCGGGCCCTCCGAACGAGCACCCGGTGGCCGATCGTCGGCGCCCTCATCCTCCTGGTCCTCATCGTCGCCTTGACGATCACCGTCAACCTGCCGATCAACGCCGACCAGCTCCACTGGAACGCCGCGTCCCCACCCGCCGACTGGACCGACGTGCGCGACCGCTGGCAGATCGCCCATGCCGCTCGGACGGCGGCCGCGGTCCTCGCCTTCGCACTCCTCGCTTTCGCCGCACCGGCACCCTTCCGCAGCCGATAACCGGCAGCCCCCCGTGCTGATGACCTGCGCCTTCGATTCGTGAGCGACTAAGTGCGATGATCGGAGGAAGTTGGTCCGAATCATTCGAGGGAGTAACCATGGCGGCACCGTACGCGATGCTCGCGAGCGCGGGTGGCATCTTCTCGCTGATCCGGGACGGGCGGGCCGCGTCGCGGGCGGAGCTGTCCAGGCTGACCGGGCTGGCCGCGTCGACGGTGGCGCTGCGGGTGGAGGAGCTGATCCGGCTCGGTTACGTCCTGGAGTCGGGGGACGGGCGCTCGCAGGGCGGCCGGCGGCCGCGAAATCTGCGGGTGGCGACCGGATCGCGGCTGGTGGCGGGGGTGGAGCTCGGCGCGCGGCACGCCACCCTGCGGGTCTATGACCTGGGCGGCGCCGAGGTGGCGGGGCGTGGGGTCGCGCTGGACATCGCGCGGCCGCCGGAGGCCGTGTTGGGTGCGATCCACGATGAGCTGACCGGCCTGATCGCGCCGCTGCCCGGCGGGGGGCGGCTCGCGGCGATCGGCCTCGCGCTGCCCGGGCCCGTGAGCGCGCCGGACGGGCGGGTCATCTCGCCGTCGCGGATGCCGGGGTGGAACGGGCTCGCCCCGTCCGTGATCCTGGAGGAACTCGCCGGCGTGCCCGTCCGGGTCGAGAACGACGCCAACGCGATGGCCTTCGGGGAGTTCGTCGCGACCGGGCGGGTCACGAGGCACATGATCCTGGTCAAGGCGGGCGCGAGCATCGGCACCGGCATCATCGGCGCCGGCGCGCTGCACCGGGGCATGCGGGGAATGGCCGGCGACGTGAGCCACACCGCGGTCTCCGGCGGCTCCCAGGTGCTGTGCTCGTGCGGGCGGCTGGGCTGCCTCGACGCGGTCGCGGGCGGCCGGTCGATGGTCCTCGCGCTGCAGCGCTCGGGGGTGGCGGTCGAGGAGGTCGCCGACGTCGCCGCCCTGGCCCACGACGCGCATCCCCTCGCCACCCGGCTGCTGCGCGAGGCCGGCTCGCGGACCGGGGTCGTTCTCGCCACGCTGGTCGGGTTCTTCAACCCGGAGCGCCTGGTGCTCGCGGGCAGCTTGTCCTCCAGCGACGCGTTCGTCGCCAGCGTGCGCTCCAGCGTGTACGACCAGTGTCTGCCGATGTCGACCGAGGGTCTGGACATCGCGGTGGCGGCCGGCGGCGCGGACGTGGGCGCGCGTGGGGTCGCCGCGATCGTGCTGGACGAGCTGCTGGATCCGGCCCGGATCGACGCGACACTTTCTTCGAAGACCGCAGTAAGGTCATGAATAATCTGCGATTGGTGTAAAAAGGCTATTACAGGATCGCAGGAAAGCCTCTCCTCGTGCCTAGGATCGCGGCCTCAGCGAATCTCCATAGGAGAGGGACACCATGCACAGGATGACTGCGGCACTGGTTGCGATCGTCGTCGGCGCGGTGGGGCTCACCGCGTGCGGCTCCGGCGATGAGGGGTCCACCGACGGCAAGACGACGATCGTCTGGAACATGTGGTCGGGCGACACGGAGTCCACCAAGAAGCTGCGCGACCAGATGGCCGTCGCGCAGGAGGTGGTCGGCGCCGACATCACCATCGAACTGCAGACCGCGCCGTGGGCGGACTTCTTCACCAAGCTCAACGGCAACATGGCCGCCGGCAAGCTCGCCTGCGTCACCGCCATGAACGGGCAGCGCCTCGCCGACTACACCCAGGCCTTCCAGCCCCTGACCGACGACGACCTCAAGAAGGCGGGCCTCGCCCGCGCCGACTACAACCCCGGCGCACTCAGCGTCATGGAGAGCGGCGGCAAGCTGTACGGCCTGCCGTACGACACCGCCACCATGTTCCTGTTCTACAACGCCGACCTGTTCACCAAGGCCGGCGTCGCGTTGCCGACCAACACCTGGACCATCGCCGACTTCGAGAACGCCGCGAAGACCATCACCGCGAAGACCGGCGTCAAGGGCTTCGCCGTCTCCATCGACGAGTTCCAGTGGCTGACGCTGCCGATGGCGCGTTCCGGGCTGCAGCCGGTCAACGACAGCGGCAAGCTCGACCTGACCAACCCGGCGTTCGTCGACGCCGCCACGTGGTACGGCGACCTCGTCACCGGCGCGAAGGTGTCCGACGTGGTGCCGTCGGCCTCCGAGACCGGCTGGGAGGTCACCCAGTACCAGAACGGCAAGGCCGCGATGATCATCGACGGTACCTGGCAGGCCGCCAAGTACACCGCCGAGGACCTGCCCTTCAAGGCGGGCGCGGTGCGCATCCCGGCCGGCGGGTCCGGCCCGTACGGCGTGGTGCTCGGCTCCGGCTACGGCATCGCCAAGAACTGCGAGCAGAAGGACGCGGCGCTCAAGGTGCTCGGCGCGCTCGCCGGCGCGAAGTCCGAGGATCTGCTCGCCAAGCAGGGCAACTACCCGGCGCGGCTGGAGAACCAGGCCGGCTACTTCGCCGCCCTGCCCGCCGAGAACCGCGACCTGCTGACCGCCGCGTTCAAGGCCGGCTTCGAGGGCGTGAACGCCCAGCGGGTCACCGCGGAATGGACGAAGGTCGCCTCGTCCATGCCCAACGAGCTGGTAAGCGTCTACACCGGACAGTCGTCCATGCGGGACGCGCTGGGCAACCTGCAGTCCAAGTTCGGCGAGTGACGTGCGGACCGACTGGTTCGTCCACGACCGCTTCGGCATGTTCGTGCACTTCGGCCTGTACGCCGTCGCCGCCCGCCACGAGTGGGTGATGAACCGGGAGGAGATCGAAGCCGAGCGCTACGCCCGGTACGCCGACGTGTTCGACCCCGACCTGTTCGACGCCGCCGCGCTGGCCCGCACGGCGAAGCAGGCCGGTGCGCGGTACGTGGTGCTGACCGCCAAGCACCACGAGGGCTTCTGCCTGTGGGACACCGCCACCACCGACTTCAGCGCCGCCGAGGCGCTCATGGCGATGTGCCGGGAGCTGCAGCCGCACATGATCGTCAACGACCGGCTCGGCATCCCCGGCGACCTGGTCACCCCGGAGCAGTACCAGCCGTCCCGGCCCTTGGAACGCGACGGCGTGCCGGTGCTGTGGGAGGCGTGCCAGACCGCGCCCCGGGACGCCGCCCTGTTCGCCGCGATCGGTGAGTGGATGCACCGCCACCGGCGGGCTGTGCACGGCGCCGGGCCGTCGGCGTTCACCGCGCCCTCCGGCGTCACCTACACCCAGCGCGGCGACCGGCTCTACGCCTGCCTGTTCGACTGGCCGTTCGGCCTGCTGCACCTGCCGGACCTCGCCGGCCGGGTGCGCTTCGCCCGCCTGCTGCACGACGGGTCCGAGCTGCGCATGCGCGAGATCCCGCAGGCGCAGCAGGCGTTCAACATGAACCCCGCCGCGCCGCCGCCCGGCACGCTCACCCTCACCCTGCCGACGCGCAAGCCGGAGGTCGCGCTGCCGGTCATCGAACTGCTCCTGTGGGACAGCCCGTGAGCAGCCTCCGCAAGGCCGAGCGGCGCTCCGCGTTCGCCTTCATCAGCCCGGCGCTCATCGGCCTGAGCGTGTTCACCGTGCTGCCGACCGTCCTCGCCATCGTGATGAGCTTGTTCGACTGGCCGATCTTCGGCGAGCGCGAGTTCGCCGGTGTCGGCAACTACACCCGGTTGCTCACCGACACTCCCGACTTCTGGCCGGCGCTGCGCAACTCCGTCGTCTTCACCGTGCTGTACGTGCCGCTCAACCTCGTGGTGTCCCTCGGCCTGGCCCTGCTGCTCGGGCCGAGGATGCGCGGCCGGGCGATCTTCCGGGTGCTGTTCTTCATCCCGGTCGTCACCCCGATGGTCGCCAACGCCCTGGTGTGGAAGCTTGTGCTGCAGCCGCAGGGACTGCTCAACGGGCTGACCACCGAATGGTTCGGTGTCACCATGCCGAACTTCCTCGTCGACGAGAACTGGGCGATGCTGTCCATCGTCGTGATGAGCGTGTGGGCCGGCATGGGCTACAACATGCTGGTCCTCACCGCGGCGCTGGAACAACTGCCCAGCACGGTCATCGAGGCCGCGCGCATCGACGGGGCCGGCGGCTTCATGATGCTGCGCAAGGTCGTGCTGCCGCTCATCTCGCCGGCGCTGTTCTTCGCGGCCGTGATGACCATCATCGGCTCGCTGCAGGTGTTCGCCCAGCCGCAGCTGCTCACCGGCGGCGGGCCCGGCACCAGCACCCTGCCGCTGGTCATGTTCATCTACGAGACCGGCTTCCAGTTCCAGGACCTCGGGCTCGCCGCCGCCGCGGCCTGGCTGCTGTTCGTCCTCATCATCGGGGTCACCGCGGGTCAGTTCCGGGCGCAGAAGAGGTGGGTGCACTATGAACACTGAGCGGTCGCGCCTGCGCGAGGCCGTCGCTTACGTGGTGGCGACTCTCGCCGCGCTCGTGTTCGTGGCGCCGCTGGCCTACGCGTTCCTGTCGGCGCTGAAGCCGTCGCGTGAGGTGCTGCTCAGCCCGCCGCGGCTGTTCGGCAGCGAGGTGCGCTGGCACAACTTCCTCGACGTGTTCGACTACGCGCCGTTCACCACCTACATCGGCAACTCGCTGCTGGTCTCGGTGGCGGGCGTACTGGTGGTGCTGTTCGTCTCCGCGACGGCCGGGTACGCCTTCGGCCGGCTGCGCTGGCCCGGCCGGGAGGTCGTGTTCGTGCTCTTCCTCGGCACGCTCATGGTGCCGCAGGAGGTGCTCGTCATCCCGATGTTCGTGGTGATGCAGTGGTTCGGCTGGGTGGACTCGTACCCGTCGCTGATCTTCCCGTGGGCGTTCACCGCGTTCGGCACGTTCCTCATGCGGCAGTTCTTCCGCACCATTCCGTACGAGTTGGAGGAGGCGGCCCGCGTCGACGGCGCCGGGCCGGGCCGCACGTTCCTGCGCATCGTGCTGCCGCTCGCCCGTCCCGCCCTCGCGGTCCTGGCGGTGTTCACCTTCCTCAACTACTGGAACAGCTACCTGTGGCCACTGATCGCCATCAACGACTACGCGTCGCTCGGCACGCTGCCGATCGGCCTCGCCAGCTTCTCCAGCCAGACCGGCACCCGATGGGACCTGCAGATGGCCGCCACGATCATTTCGATGGTGCCGACCACGATCATTGTGCTCGCGCTGCAGCGGCACCTCGTGCGCGGCATCGCCACCTCCGGACTGGGCGGCCGATGAGGATCGCCGTCGCCGGCCTGGCGATCGAGTCCAGCGCCTACGCGACCCACCGGGCCGGCTACCGGGACTTCACCGTCCTCACCGCCGACGAGGTGCGGGAACGGTACGCGTTCCTCGCGCCCGGCACGCCACTCGGCGACGCCGCCCGGTGGATCGGGGTGTTCTACGCCCGGTCCATCCCCGGCGGCCGGGTCGAACGGGCCGTCTACGACGACTTCAAGGCCCGCATCGTCGAAGGGCTGCGGGCCGCCGGGCCGGTCGACGGGCTCTACCTCGACGTGCACGGCGCGATGAGTGTCGAGGGCATGGACGACGCCGAAGGTGACCTCGTCACCGCCGTTCGCGCCGTCATCCCGCCGGGCGCGCTGGTGTCCGCGCCGCTGGATCTGCACGGCAACGTCTCGGAGGTCTTCGCCCGCGCCGTCGAGCTGCCCACCTGCTATCGGCTCGCCCCGCACGAGGACGCCTGGGAGACCCGGGAACGGGCGGCCCGCAACCTCGTCGACGTCCTGGGCGACCGGCTCGCCGGCGGGTCGCGCACGGTCCACCGCGCGTGGATCCCGGTGCCTATCCTGTTGCCGGGGGAGAAGACGTCCACCCGGGTCGAGCCGGCGAGGAGCCTGTACGGGCTGCTGCCGTCGGCGGAGGCGAAGGACGGCGTGACCGACGCGTCGATCTGGATCGGGTACGCGTGGGCGGACGAGCCGCGCTGCCACGCCACCGTGCTCGTCACCGGCGACGACCCGGCCGTCGTCGCGGCCGAGGCGGAGGCGCTCGCCGCGCGGCTGTGGGACGTACGGGAGGAATTCGGGTTCGTCGGCCCGGCCGGCACCCTCGCCGAGGGCGTAGCCCGGGCCCTGCGGTCTCCCGGAAAGCCCTACCTCGTCAGCGACTCGGGCGACAACCCGGGCGCGGGCGGCAGCGGTGACGTCAGCTCGACCCTCGGTCGACTGCTGCGCGTTCCCGAGCTGACCGGCCCCGGCGCGCCGGTGACCTACGTGGCGTCGGTGTTCGACGCGGCCGCCATCGACGTGCTGTTCGCCGCCGGGATCGGCGCCGAGGTGGCGGTCACCGTGGGCGCCGACCGGGTGGAGGTGCGCGGGATCCTCGCCGGCCGGTACACCGGCGATCCGGACGCCGGGCGCATCGCGGTCATCCGGGCCGGCGGGCTGCACGCCGTGGTCACCGAATTCCGCAAGGCATACCACGCCACCAGCGACTTCGCGGCGATCGGCCTCGACCCGGCCGCCGCCGACATCATCGTCACCAAGATCGGATACCTGGAGCCGACGCTGTACGACCTCGCCCGAGGCGGGCAGAACTGGACGCTCGCACTCACCCCGGGCCCGGTCGACCAGGACCTGGAACGCCTCGGCCACCACCGGATCAACCGGCCGATGTTCCCGTTCGACGCGTTCGCCGAGCGCCCCGACCTGACGGCGAGAATGCTGTGACCGCGCCGCACGCGGAGGCGATGGCATGAGCCTGCTGCTCGGCATCGACTACGGCGGCACGCACAGCAAGCTGCTGCTGGCCCGCGACGGCGCCGCGGTGCGGCAGGCGCAGTTTCCCACCCACCGCGGGCCCGGCGCCCTGCGACGGCTCGCCGAACAGGTCGACGGGTTCCTCGACGGCGAGCGGCCCGCCGCGCTCGGGGTGACGATCGCGGGCATCCTCGACGAGGCCACCGGCCGGGTCGTCACCAGCGTCAACCTGCCCTGGCTCGACGGCACCGACCCGGTCGGCGACCTCACCGGCCTGCTCGGCGTCGCCGGGGTCGCGGTCCAGGACGGCCACGCGGCCGCCACCGCGGAGGTGACCCTCGGCGCCGCTCGCGCCCACGGCGACATCGACGACATCTTCGTGCTCACCCTCGGCACCGGCATCGCGGGCGCGCACATCGTCGACGGGGTGCTGCGCCGCGGCGCCCACAACGCGGCGGGCGAGATCGGGCACATGGGCACCGGTGAGGGGCGCAGGTGCGGCTGCGGGCAGCGCGGGTGCCTGGAATCGGAGATCGGCGGGGACCAACTCGTCGCCCGGTGGCACGAGGCGGGCGGCGGCATCCCCGCGGGAGGCACGGCGAAGGACCTGGTGGCGGCGGCCGCCGCGGGCGACGAGCGGGCCGTCACGCTGCTGGACCGGGCCACCACCGCGCTCGGTCGCAGCCTGCTCGGCGTCATAGCGCTGCTCGACCCCGGCCTCATCATCGTCGGCGGGGGGCTCGCCCAGGCCCACGAGTGGATCTTCGAGCCCGCCGTGCGCAAAACCGTCGACGGGGCTACCTTTCACCGGCTGCCGCCGATCGTGCCCGCCGCCCTCGGCGTCTGGGCGGGCGCCTGGGGCGCCACCATCGCCGCCGGATCGGCGGTCCGGCCGTCCCGTCACTGAAGGAGAACGTCATGATCCTCGTCACCGGCGCCACCGGAAACGTCGGCCGCCACGTGCTCAGCCTGCTGATCGCCGACGGCCATGCGGTGCGTGCGCTGAGCCGGGCCCCGCAGCGGGCGGTGTGGCCGGCCGGGGCCGACGTGGTCCCCGGCGACCTGGCCGACCCGCGGTCGCTGGACGCGGCCCTGGCCGGCGTGGAGTCGGTGTTCCTGTTCGCGGTGCCGGGCGGCGGGCCCGCGTTCGCCGCCGCCGCCCGGCGGGCCGGCGTGCGCCGGGTCGTGTTGCTGTCCTCCATCGGGGTCGACGACGACTCGGAGGTCCGGGACACCCCGATCGCCGTCTACCACGCCGAGATCGAGCAGACCCTGCGCGGCTCCGGTCTCGCGTGGACGTTCCTGCGCCCCGACGGGTTCGCCGCCAACTCCCTGACGTGGGCCGGCCAGACGAAGGCCGGCGACGTGATCCGCGGCGCCTACGCCGAGGCCGCGTTCGCGCCGGTGCACGAGGCCGACATCGCCGCCGTCGCGGTGGCCGCCCTCACCGAGGACGGGCACGCCGGCCGGGTCTACCGGCTGACCGGGCCGCAGTGGCTGACCCACGCCGACCAGGCCGCCATCCTGGGCCGGGCGCTCGGCCGGCCGATCCGCTACGCCGAACTGCCCGCCGAGGCCGTGCGCCAGCAGATGGATGCCCACCTGCCGGGGCCCATCCTGGACAGCATCTTCGCCATCTGGGCTGCCTCCGTCGGTCGTTCCCCGGCCATCGCCACCGACATCGAGAAGGTCACCGGCCGGCCCGCCCGCAGCTACCACGACTGGGTCCTCGACCACGCCGAAGCGTTCTAGCCCCCGAGCGGGTGGCTCAGGTGCGGCGCAACGACCGGGACAGGCCCGCCGCGATCGTGGTCGCCAGGACCAGGCCGGCGAGGATGAAGAAGTACGAGATCCACTGGTAGGCGCCCCTGGGCACGAAGGCGCTCTGCTGCCCGAAATCCATCACCGGCAGCAGCAGGTCGAGCGTGTAGACCAGGGCGTTGAACGGCGGCGCCTTGGCCGGTTCCCCGGCGGCCGGCGGGTGCAGTCCGAAGACGACCGCGCCCGCCACGAGCAGGCCGGCGAACAGGACGGCGGCGCGTTGCGGGCGGTAGCCGTACCCGACGGTGACGTCCTGCAGCAGGCCCCACAGCTTGGTGAGGACGCCTGCCCCGGCGGTGTCGCGGCGCTGCCGGGCCAGCAGCACGAGCCGCGCCTGGTCGCCCTTGCCCTGCCCGCGCAGCACGGTGGCCAGTTGCTCGTACGGCTGCCGGTGGTGGCCGTCCGGGTCCCGTGCCAGCCAGTCGATGCGCTGCGCGGCGTCGGTCTGCGGCTCCAGGATCTCGTACGTCAGGCCGTCCAGGTCGATGCGCTCCGGCCAGGCCGCCGGGTCGTCGCGCAGCACCCCGATCCGCGCGTGACGGAGGTCGACCCGGCCGGCCGGGGTCCGCACCCAGCACAGCGTCAGCTCGGCCGCCTGCGCCCGCCAGCAGCTGAGCGCGACCCCGCCGGGCGCGTCGAGCGCCGCGCCGTCGAAGCACAGCTTGCTGCCGACCACGACGTTGGCGAAGCGCAGCGTGCCGGTGGCCCGGAAGCCGTCGCAGCAGTGGAACGTCGAGTGCGCGCGCACGCCGATGGCGTTGAGCGCCACCCCGCCCGGGTTGTCCAGGTCGGCGCCCCGCAGCCGGACCGGGCCGTGCACGGTGGCGTCCTCCATCCGGAACTCACCTCGGACCCGCAGGTTGTCGCCGCCGTCGAGCACGCCGTCGACGACAGCCGCGTCCAGGCGCAGCGCGACACCGCCGGGCGTCACGAACTCCGCGTCGCCCAGGGCGACCGTCCGGCCGATCCGCGCGCTCACCGCCCGGACCTCGCCGTGCGCCACGAGCCCGCGGCTCAGGAACAGCCCGCCGTCGATGGTGGCCCGGTCCAGCCGGACCGCGACCGCGCCGGGATTGTGCAGCACCGAGCCGGACAGGATCAGGCCGTCGCTGATCCGGGCGTGCCGGAGCCGGATCTCACCCTCGACCCGGCACCGGCGGGCGAACAGCGAACTGTCGATGAGCACACTGTCGGCGGCGAGCGCGATCCGGCCGGGCGCGGTGATCCGGGCGTCGTCGAACTCGACGCCGCCGGCGCAGCGGGCGTGATAGATGTGCACCGAGCCGTCGAACTCGCCGCCGTTGCCCGCCAGGTCGCCGCCGACCGTGCAGTGGTCGGCCATGACGGCGGGCCCGGCCGGGTTGCGCACCCGGATCTTCCGCATCCGCAGGCTGCCCGCGATCTTCGCGCCGTACAGCTTGATCTCGCCGCCGACCGTGCAGCCGCGCAGCGACAGGTCGCCGTTGACGGTCGCGGCGGAGGCGTGCAGGCCGGGCAGCCGGGAACCGGCGAAGCTGACGAACCGCAGCGTCGCCCAGGACAGGTTGGGCGGTTCGGCCAGGTCGCAGTCCTCCAGCCGGATCGCGTGGGGCACCTCGGCGAACTGGAGGTCCAGCGTCCCCGTGACGGTGGCACCGCTGATCCACAACCCGCGGCCGGGCACCTGGGCGGACAGCAGCAGCTCGGCGAGCAGGGCGGCGGGCACCTCGTCCCCGGCGTCGAAAGCCACCTTGTCGCCGGACGCGAACGCCCGCCGTACCCGATCCTCAGCGTCGCTCACGATCGCCATTGTGTACGGTGGCGGCCAGCCGCGGTCAGCGGTCCCAGCCGTCGCAGCAGTCCTCCGGCTCCTCGGCCAGCAGGGCCAGCAGATCCGTGCCGGTCTGGTCGTCCACCCGCAGCCGCGGCGTGCCGACGATCAGCCCCAGCTTCGCGGCGCAGTCGACACCGAAGCCGTGGACCATCCGGTCGACGCGGGTCGGATGCCCGCACCGGGCGCAGGGCTTGCGCGCCGGCCGGCCGGACCCCGGGAACGTGACCACAGCGTCGATCCTGCCCGGTCCGGCGGCATTTCACCCACGAACCGCCGGCAGTCAGACCGTGAGCGCCGTGGCGGCGCCCGGGGTGAGCCAGTGCAGGCTTTCCCGGACCGGGCCCGGAGCCCCGGCGAAGGCGGCCTCGACCGCCGTCCGGCCCTCGCTGAAGTGGCCCCAGCCCTCATAGTGCACCGGTACGACCGTGTGGGCCCGTACCTGAGCGCAGAGCTCGGCGCCGTCGGCCGCGGTCATCGTGTAGCGCAGCGGGCCGGTCAGGCCGAACCGCACCGCGCCCAGGTGCAGCACCGTCGTGCCGATGGCGAACCGTTCGGCCACCTGCCGCACCCCGGGGTAGAGCACCGTGTCGCCGGTGATCCACAGCGGGCCGTGCTGCTGGCCCTCCCAGCGCAGCACGAAGCCGGTCACCTCGCCGGTCACCGGCCGGCTCAGCGGCGGCCCGTGCCGGCACGGCGTCGCGGTGATCTCGATCGTCGGCCGGCCGGCCGAGGCCAGCTCGGTGCGCTGCCAGGGCCCGAGCCCGGTGACCGGCGCGCCGAGCCGGCGGCCGCCGGCGACCGTGGTGACGACCTGGCCCGCGGCCGGCAGCAGCGCGCGGCCGGTGTCGTCCAGGTTGTCGGCGTGGTGGTCGTGGGTCAGCAGCACCAGGTCGATGCCGCCGAGCGATTCCGCCGGCACCGCCGGGCCGGTCAGCTTGCGCGACGCGGTGCCCCAGCCGAACTTGTAGGTCCGGCCGGGGGCGTCGAAGGTCGGATCGGTGAGGATCCGCCAGCCGGCCACCTCGATCAGCGTGGTCGGACCGCCGACGTGGGTGATCCGCGCGTCCGTCATCGGGCGTGCCGCACTGCCCAGTCGAGGACCTCGTCGGCGATCTGTTCCCAGCCCTTCTGGGCCGGCAGCAGGTGGGCGTAGCCCGCGTACTCCCTGCGTTCGGTGATGGTGTCGGACTTGTAGTGCTTGCAGTTCGACTCCTGGATGGCCGGCGGCATGATGTGGTCCTCCGAACCGGAGACGAACAATAGCGGGGCCCGGTCGTCGTTGTGGTAGTCGACCCAGGTGTCCTGGTGGCCGGGCTGGAAGTTGGCCAGCACACTGCCCCACAGGATGCCGCCGTTGGCCGGGATGGCGTAGCGCTGCCAGAGCGCCCGGCCCTCCTGCTCGGTGAACGTGTTGGTGAAGGCGTACTGCCACTCCTCGAAGGTCAGCGGCACCACCTTGTGCCGGTTGGCCGGGCTCTTCAGCACCGGGAACGTCGACTTCACCTGCGACAGCGGCACCACCCGGACGCCCTCCGTGGGCGCCGAGTTCATCGCCACGCCGGCCGCGCCGAAGCCGTGGTCGAGCAGGATCTGGGTGAACGCGCCGCCGGCCGAGTGGCCGATGATGATCGGTGGCGTGTCCAGCTCGCGGATGACGCTCTCGTAGTGGCTGATGATCTGCGGGACGGTGGAGTTCAGGATCGGCGTGGGGTCGGCGTTGAGCGCCTCCACCTCGACCTCGTAGCCGGGGTAGGAGGGCGCGATGACCCGGAAGCCCTTGCTCTCGTAGTGGCTGATCCAGTTCTCCCAGCTGCGCGGGGTGACCCAGAATCCATGGACGAGCACGATGGTGTCGGGTGCCATGTCAGGCGTCCTTTCCGGACAGGAAGTCGAGCAGGTCGTGGCCGAGCCGTTGACGGAATGTGCGGGCCGTCCTGCGATTCACCGTAGGAGCGCGCCTGCGCGCCTCGCGTACGTAGGACTACGTAACGTCTGGCGCGCCCGGTCACTCCGGCGAGGCCCGGGAGGCCTCCGGCACGGTGGCGCGGCCGCGTGCCACCACCCCCGGCATCGTGCCGGGCACCGGGCCGGGCGTCACCTCGGGCAGCGCGCCGGGCGCCACCCCGGGCACCGCGGCGCGTCCCCGCACCACCCACGGCGGCGGCGGATCCGCGGCGTACTCGTCGGGTGGTGCGGCCGGCAGCGGCCGGGAGCGGCGTCGGCGCAGCAGGACCGCCGCGATGACCATCGCCGCCAGGCCGGCGACGGCGAGCCCCGGCACCAGCGCGGCCCTGATCGGTGAGCGGTCCGTCGTGTCCCGCGACGCGGCCGCCGGGGCCGTCACGATCGCGTCGCCGGTCATGCTGAGGTCGCCGGTGTCGATCCGGACGGACACCCGGGCCGGCAACACCGGCGGGGTCGGGAACTGGACCAGATACCGGCCGTTGAGCGTGGTCTTCACCTGATCCAGGGCGGGGATGACGACGGGATCGCCGGAGGGCGCGAAGAAGCCCCCGGTCGCCGCCGCCACGCTCGCCCAGTAGGGGCTGTCCGTGACGGTTCCGACCACCACCAGGATCGTCCCGCTCGCCCGGAACCGGGTGGCGAGCGCCCGGGCGCCCTCGCCGCCCGCGTCGGCCCCGGTCGTGTACAGCACCACCACCCGCCGGCCGGCCGCGGTGCCCGGGAACTGCCGCACCGCCAGCCCCAGCGCCGCGGCCGTGTCGCGTTCGCCGCGGGCGCGCACGGAGGTGAGCGCGCGGACGACACCGGTCGGACCGCGTTGCGGTCCGACGGTCACCGCGGCGGGCGCGGAATCGGCGATCACGACCGCCTGGGTGCTGGCCGGCGCCTCCAGGATGAACCGGGCCGCGGCGCTGAGCCACGCCGGCAGCGTCGCGGCACCGGCCACCGACGTGTCGACGACCAGCGCGACCGCCAGGCCGTCCGCCATGACCGGGACCAGCGTCGCCCGCTGCGCCGCGCCGTCGCGGGTCACGGTGACGCTCCGGCGGCCCGGCCGGGTGCTCGCGCTCAGGTCGACGACCAGCGCGGTCCGCGCGCCGCTGACCAGGACGGCGGCCACCGGCAGCGGGACCGGCGGGGCCGGTGCGGCCGCCGCCGCGGCGCCGGGGAACGGGGCCGCGACCAGCGCGCACACCAGCGCCGCGACGCGCGCCCGCCGGCGCTCAGACCTGATCCGCGAACACGATGACATTGTCCCGGTAACTTCCTCTTTCGCGGTCGAAGCTTCCGCCGCAGGTGACCAGCCGGAGAGTGGGATCCAGGGTGGGCGCGTACACCAGGTCGGTGGGGAAACTGGTCTTGGACACCTGCGACACCTCGCGCACCCGGAACATCACCTTGCTGCCGTCCGCGCGATCGACGCGGATCAGCGTGCCGCGCCGCACGGTGCGCAGGTCGACGAAGATTCCCGGTCCGGTGCGGGAGTCGACGTGGCCGAGGATCACCGCGGGGCCGGGCTGGCCCGGCCGGGGGCCGAGCTCGTACCAGCCGGCGACGTCCGTGCGCTTCGGCACCGCGATGGTCCCGTCGGCGCGCAGGCCGAGGCGCTGCACCGCGCCGTCGACGCGCAGCGCCCCGATCCGCAGCCGGACCGGGGCGGCCACCGCCTGGTAGGTGCGCGCCGACCGGAAGGCGTCCGCCACCATCGGCGCGTCGCCGGCCGGTGCGCCGGCCACGGGCGTGCCGCTCACCCCGGGCCGGCGAGCGGCCTGCGGCTGGGCGCCGGCCAGCGCCGTGACCGCCGCCAGCGTCACGGCCGCGAGAGACCCGAGGCGGGCGTACGCCCGCATGTCAGCGGTTCTCGACGACGTCGGCGAGACCGCCCCGGCCGGTATCCGGGCCGCCGCGCGGCAGGCGCGCCGCGACCTCGGCGCCGAACCCGTCGGCGAGCCGGCGGGCGAGCTCGAACATGTGCTCGTACGTCTGATCGGCGATGTTGTGGGCGCCGCGGTAGTCCTTGGCGGCGTACGCGTCGGCGTGGCGCAGCAGCAGCAGGTCGTGCTCGTGCAGCGCGGCGGACAGCCCGGCCGGCGTCATCCGCCCGCCGATCGCCGGGGCGAGGAGCGCCGCCAGTCCCCGCTCGAACTCCTGCAGCGCGGCCCGGGCCTGTTGCTGCCGGGCCGGCTGTCCCGCCGCGGTCGCGCCGGCGTACGCCACGAGTTGCTCGACGTGCGGCGCCCACAGCGCCTGGAACCGCTTGGCGACCGGCGCGCCGAACAGGGTGTCGATCGCGGCGGCGAGGTCGCGCGTGTTGCCGTTGATCATCGCCGCGGCGGCGTCGAAGTCGGGGGTGTTCGTGACCGCAGCCCTGGTCACGTCCTGCACCAGCACGGCGTGCTCGGCGAGCAGCTTGCCGAGCTGGGACCGCAGCCGCCAGATCGGCTCCCGCAGCGTGGCGCGGTCGCGCGCCGGCAGCAGCGCCAGGGCCAGGGTCAGGCCCAGGTCGTAGGTGTGCTGATAGCTCTCGCGGTACAGCCGGTCGGCGGTGGCGTAGTCCCGCGCCGCGTACGCGTCGGCCTGCATTGTCAGATGATTGACATGCATGAGGACCGCGCCGCGGGCCGCCGCCGAGGACAGCCGGCCTTGTGACGCTCCGGCGAAGAAGTCGGCGAGCTCCTCCTCGTATTCGATCAGCTCCTCGCGGGCGTGTGCCAGGGCGGCGGCGTCCTGATCGGCCACGGCCGCGGCGTACGCGACCAGTTCCACCACGTGCTCCGACCACATCGGCGCGAACTTCTTCGCCGTGGCGGCGCCGAAGAGCCGCCCGATCAGGTCGGTCATCGCGTCGGTGTTCTCGCCGAGCGCGGCGTCGGCGGCCTGCACGAAGTTGTCGTCGCCGCGGATCCGGCTGCGCATCAGGTCGGCGGCCAGCATCGAGTGCTGGCCGAGCAGCGCCTGCAGGCGTACGGCCAGGTCGGCGGCGGTGGCGCGGGACAGATCGACCGGCGCGCCCTGATGCCGGGCCTGGTCGTGGCCGGCCGGGGCCGGGGTGCCCGGGCGGTGCGTCGCGCTCGCGGCCGGCCCGGCCGCGAGGACCGCGGCCAACCCGACGCACAGCGTCGGGAGCAGCCGCCAGTGATGACCGAGCCTGCGTCTCTGCATGCGCCTCATCGCCCAACCGGATGGTTGCTGTTGGTGATATCGCAGACACCATACGCTTGCATCGATGGTGGTTGAGTCCTCCGAGCGGAGATCCTCTCCACCCTTGTGGACACCGTCGAATCACCCGAAATCCTCGCAAGGAGACACCGGAGGAGGGACCCCATCGAGTATCGTCAGGGTGCTGCTGACCTGAGTAAACGTCCGGGGTGACGGGATGGCGCCGGAAGGACTACTGGTGGCCGGCCGTTACCGGCTGCTGCGTACCCTCGCCGTCGGCGGGCTGGGCCGGGTGTGGCTGGCCGTCGACGAGACGCTCGGCCGGCGGGTCGCGATCAAGAAGTGTGCGCTGCCCGACGGGCTCAGCGCCGCCCAGCAGCGGCTGATCCGCGGGCTGACGGTGCGGGAGGCGTGCGCGTTCGCCCGGATCGTCCACCCCAATGTGGTCCGCGTCCTCGACCTGGTGCCGGGCGAGGAGGAGCCGTGGATCGTGATGGAATACATCGCTTCCCGCTCGCTGCTGCAGGTCATCCAGGAGTCCGGCCCGCTGCCGCCGGCCCGGGTCGCGGCCGTCGGCCTCGCCGTGCTGAACGGCCTGAACGCCGCGCGCGGCGTCGGCGTGCTGCATCTGGACGTGAAACCCGCGAACGTGCTCATCGGCGACGACGGGCGGATCGTGCTGGCCGACTTCGGCCCCGCCGTCACCGACGAGGGCGTCCGCGCGCTGAGCGAGGCCGGGATCGTGCTCGGCTCCCCGAAGTACATCGCGCCGGAACGGCTGTCCGGCGGCGTCTCCACCCCGCAGGCCGACCTCTGGTCGCTGGGCGCGACGCTCTACCACGCGGTGGAGGGTCGTCCCCCGTACGTCCGGGAGACCGTCGCCGACACCCTCAAGGCCGTCGCCGAGAGCGCGCCGGACCCGCCCCGGCAGGCGGGCCCGCTCGCCGGCGTGCTGGCCGGCCTGCTGCGGCGGGAGCCCGCCGACCGGTTGCCACCGTCCGAGGTGGAAGTTCGGCTCCGGCGCGTGGAGCACCGGCCGGCCGTTCCCGTCGCGAGCCCGCCGGTCCGCGCAGCCGTGCCCCGGTCGCGGGCCCGGCCGCTCGTCGGCCGGATGGCGGCCCTCGGCACGGTGCTCGCCGTCGTCGCCGCGCTGGGTGGCGGGGCCGCGGCCACCCGGGGCGGTGGCCGCGCCGGTGGCCAGCTCGGGGCCGCGGCGTCCGCGTCGCCGCCGGCTCCGCTCCTGCTGCCGCGGGACTTCCGATGGTGGACCAAGGGCCAGGAGTTCCGGGTGGCCGTGCCGGGCGCCTGGCGGCGCAGCCGGGGCATCGCGGGTGCGCTGGAGTTCCGTGCCCCGTCGGGCTGGCCGAGCGTGCGGATCAGCCGGTGGGCCGCGCCGCCGCGCGACGTCGTCGCGGCGCTCATCACCGAGGAGAACGGCGTGCGGCTCACGGCATACCGGCGCCTGCGGATGGAGGCGCTGCCGGAGCCGCCCAACGCGGTCTGGGAGTACACGTTCCGGGACCCGCGCCGCGGGCCGATGCACGGCCTGCGGCGGGTCCTGACCGCGGCAGGCCACACCTACCTCATCGAATGGCAGGCGCCGGCGCCGGCCTGGTCCGCCGAACTGCCGAAGCTGGCCGTGGTGCTGGACAGCGTCGGGCCGGTGCCGGGCGCCTAGCCTGCTACTGGACGTTGTTCGGGTTACTTCCGCAGGGCGCCCAGCCAGGCGCGCGGGCCGGCGTGCCGGACCCGGATCCCGGCGATGCCCACCGCGTAGCTCAGCGCCGGGACCAGGTCCTCGCCGCGGCCCAGTGCGACCGCCAGCGCGCCGTGGAAGACGTCGCCGGCGCCCGCCGTGTCCACCGCCGCGACCGCCGGCACCGCCACCTCGCCGTGTTCGTCGCCGGACCACCAGCTGACCGGGTCCGGCCCGCGGGTGATCGCCCCGCGCCGCAC
Organism: Actinoplanes sp. ATCC 53533; assembly: GCF_003947245.1. NCBI lineage: Bacteria > Bacillati > Actinomycetota > Actinomycetes > Micromonosporales > Micromonosporaceae > Actinoplanes > Actinoplanes sp. ATCC 53533. The sequence continues at coordinate 75,318 of NZ_QHHV01000014.1, forward strand.
CCCGGCGGCCCGCAGGGCGTCGCGGACTCCGGCGGCGCCGGGCGGGCGGAACGCCGCCGAGCAGGCCACGACGTCGGCGAGCGGCAGCAGCTCCGCGAAGACCGGCCGCCAGCTGCCCGCGTCGAGCAGCAGCGGCCGGCCACTGCCCGCGGCGGCCCGGGCCAGCAGCGGATGATGCCCGTCGACCAGGACCACGTCGGCGGTGGCGAGCACCTCGGACAGGCCCGGCGGCACGGCGGCCTCGAACCCGCGGGCGTTGCGGCTGACGATCGTGCGCTCGCCGGTCGCATCCAGCACCGTGACGGCCGAGACCGGCGGCATCGTCCGGGCCAGCGGCGTCGCGTCGAGCAGCGTCACCCCGTACGCCTCGGCGTCGGCCCGGATCAGGCCGCCCAGCGGATGCGCGCCGACCGCGGTGACCAGCGTGACCGTGGCGCCCAGCGCGGCCGCGGTGATGGCGGCGTTGGTGGCCGGCCCGCCCGCGGCCACGTCGGCGCTCAGCGCCTCGGCCTTGGCGTCCGTGCCGGGCAGCCGCTCGACGCGCTGCACAAGATCCACGGTGGCCAGGCCCACGCAGACGACGTGCACGGCGGAACCGCCGCTCAAATCGCGATCTTGCATGGGTTTTCCGCCGGGGGTGAGCTCAGCCGCGATCTTGCGTGGGTTTTCCGCCGCGGGTGAGCCCAGCCGCGATCTTGCATGGGTTTCGCCGCGGGTCGGCTCAGCTGGCCAGCTCGGAGAAGAACACGCCGATGTTCCGGAAGACCTCGGCGACGCCCTCGCCGATGCCGTCGGCGATGTCCGCCGCGGGGCCGGGGTTCGTGCCGATGTAGTAGATGACCAGGATGAGCACGATCCAGCCGACGGCCTTCTTCATGGCACACCTCGTCTCGTGGGTCTTGATCGATGTGATCGTGGCACAGTCGCGCACGTCAGGTGGCCGGCTACGCCTGTTCGATACCAAAAAGCCGGGTCGCGTTGTGCCAGCAGACCGCGCGCAGCCAGTCGTCACCCAGCTCCAGCCGGCGCAGGGCCGCCAGCTGGTGGGCGTACGGGTAGGGGATGTTCGGGAAGTCGCTGCCCAGCAGCACCTTGCCCGCCAGTCCCAGCTCGCGCAGCCGGGGGAGCAGCGCCGGCGGGTACGGCGCGAACTGCTCGAAGAAGTCGGTGCACGCCATGGTGGTGTCCAGGCCGACCCGTTCGTAGCGCTCGGCCAGCTCGAGGAAGCCGGCGTATTCCGGCCCGCCGAGATGGGCGGTGAGCATGGTCAGCCGCGGGTGGCGGGCGAGCACCTCGCCGATCGGGCCGGGCCCGGTGAAGCCGGCGGGGACCGGGCCGGAGCCGGCGTGCACGACGACCGGGGTGCCGGTCTCGGCGAGCAGCCCCCAGGCCTCGTCCAGCAGGTCGGCGCGCGGGTCGAAGCCGCCGACCTGCAGGTGCAGCTTGAAGATCCGGGCGCCGCGGCCCAGGGCCGCGCGGACGTCGGCCGTCGCGGACGGCTCCGGGAAGAACGTCGCGCTGGGCAGGCAGCCCGGCGTGCGGGCGGCGAAGTCGAGGGTCCAGGTGTTGAGGTCGGCGGCCATCCCGGGGCGGTGCGCGTACGCCAGCGCCGAGAACATCCGCACGCCGAGCGCACCCAGCTCGGCCACCCGCTCGGCCTCGGTGCCGCGGTAGCGGATCGGCCACGGCCGGCCGATGAGCGGCCCCGCCCCGTCGAAGTGCGCCCACACCCGGCGCTGCATCCGCTCGGGCAGGAAATGGGTGTGCACGTCCGCCAGGCCGGGCAGCCCGAGCTCGCTGAGGAAGTCGTTCACCACCCGATCATCTCCTACGTCACATTCTGACAGCCACCATCTTTTGGGTGTTACTGTCATTTCATGGCTACTTCCAAAATACGCTGGTGGGCGCTCGCGGCGCTCGCCCTCTGCACCCTCGCCATCGGGCTGGACAGCACGGTGCTCAGCGTCGCGCTGCCCACCCTCGCCGGTGACCTGCGGGCCACCACCGGTGACCTGCAATGGATCACCACCGCCTACCTGCTGGTGATGGCCGCCGCCCTGCTGCCGGCCGGCATGCTGGGGGACCGGTTCGGCCGCAAGCGGATGCTGCTCGGCGCGCTGGTCGTCTTCGGCGCCGCGTCGGTCGCCTGCGCGTACGCCGCCTCGACCGGCCAGCTCATCGCCGCCCGCGCCCTGCTGGGGCTGGGCGCCGCCGTGGTCATGCCGCTGACCTCGGCCGTGCTGACGGTCCTGTTCGATCCGGCCGAGCGCCCCAAGGCCCTGACCATCTGGGTCACCGCCAGCGCGCTCGGCGTCCCGCTCGGGCCGCTGGCCGGCGGCTGGCTGCTGGACAACTTCTGGTGGGGCTCGGTCTTCCTGATCAACGTGCCGATGGTGCTGGCCGGCGTGGTCGCGGTCGCGCTCTGGGTGCCGGAGTCGCACGGCGACCGGGCCCGCCGCTTCGACCCGGCCGGCATCATCCTGTCCACGACCGGCCTGGTCGCGCTCACCTACGGCGTCATCGAGGCCGGCGAGCGCGGCTGGACCGATCCCCGGTCCCTGCTCACCGCCCTGGGCGGGATCGCCGTCCTGGCGCTCTTCGTGGCCTGGCAGCGCCGCGCCCAGGCACCGCTGGTCGACCTCGCGCTGTTCGGCTCCCGCTCCTTCACCTGGGGTGCGCTGCTGTCCACGGTCGCCAGCTTCGGCATGTTCGGGATGCTCTTCGCGCTCCCGCAGTTCTTCCAGGCGGTCGGCGGCAGCGACGCGCTCGGCACCGGCCTGCGCCTGCTGCCGGTGATCGGCGGCCTGCTGGTGGGCGCCCGGGTCGCCGGCCGGCTGGAGCCGCGGCTGGGCGCGAAGGTGCTCGTGACGGCCGGGTTGGTGCTGATGGCGGCGGGCCTGTTCGTCGGGGCCGCGACCGGCCCGGACACCGGGTACGGCTACGTGGCCGGCTGGGTCACCGTCGCGGGTCTCGGGCTCGGCTTCACCATGCCGCCCGCCATGAACGCGGCCCTCGGCGCCCTCTCGCCCGAGCGCAGCGGCGTCGGCTCGGGGCTGATCCAGGCGATGCGCCAGGTCGGCGGCGCGATCGGGGTGACGGTGCTGGGCACGGTGCTCAACGGCGCGTACCGCGACCAGGCGGACGTGACCGGGCTGAGCGCCACGGCCGCCGACGCCGTGCGCGACAGCGCCACCGCCGGAGCCGCCGTCGCGGAACGGCTGGGCGACCCCGTACTGCTGGGCTCGGTGCACGCCGCGTTCACCGCCGGCATGGACCGGGCGCTGCTGGTCGCCGGCGCGGTCGCGGTGGCCGGCGCCGTACTGTCGCTGCTCTTCCTGCCGGCCCGCCCGGCGCCGCCGGACCCCGGGATCGCGCCCCGGGCGCCCGGATCGCTGCCGGCACCGGCAGAATCGGTGGCATGACGTCGTCCCTGCCGACCGGGCTGCGCGAGCGCAAGAAAGCCAAGACCCGGGCCGCGATCCGCGAGCACGCGATGCGGCTCTTCGACGAACAGGGGTACGCCGCCACGACGGTCGATCAGATCGCCGAGGCGGCGGACGTCTCCCAGAGCACCTTCTTCCGCTACTTCCCGACCAAGGAGGACGTGGTCCTCAGCGACGACTACGACCCGATACTGGTCGCGGCGTTGCGGGCCCAGCCGGCCGACCTGCCCCCGGTCGAGGCCATCCGGCGCAGCATCCGGGGGCTGTTCAGCCAGTTCACCGAGGAGCAGTGGGAGCAGGAGCGGCGCCGGCAGCAGCTGATCCAGACCGTCCCCGAGCTGCGGATGCGCACCCAGCAGCAGTACGCGGACTCGATCGTCCTGCTCGCCGAGGTGGTCGCCGAGCGCGCCGGGCTGCCGGCCGACGACTTCTCCGCCCGGGTGCTCGCCGGCGCGGTCATCGGCGCGGCGCTCGCCGCGACCCGGGACGGGCTGAACATGGCCCAGGGCGTCTCGTACTTCGAGGACTTCGACCGGGCGCTGGCCCTGCTGCAGGCCGGCCTTCCCCTCGGGCCGCCCGCGATCTGACCGGGTCCGGCGTCCGTCAGGCGGAGCCGTCCAGATTGGTCACCTGGCCGTCGAGGGTGTTGGTGCTGGATCCTGTCGTAGCTGGTCGTGACACCCCCCAGAGCACTGTCGAGGTCCCCGCCTCGGTGCGGATGAAGTTCTGGGTGTCCACGGTGGGCTTGGACTGGACGGCGCCGCCGATCGTCTGGTGTGCGGTCGAGCGGGTGACACTGATGCCGACCTTGCTTCCGCCGAACGTGTACGCCCCGAACAAACTGCAGCTCGTGCTGCTCTGCAGGAGGAAACCCGCCTCGGAGAACGACTCGGCGCCGCAGCTCGTGAGCGTGACGGCCCGGCAGTCGTAGAGGGCGTAGCCGCGCCTGCCGTGGTCGCAGGCGCATCCGGTCAGGGACGAGTAGCTCACGGTGTCCAGCTCGAAGCCGTTCTTGGTGTTGCCGAGGGCGTAACACGCCTCGAAGACGAGGGACGTCGCTGCCTTGATCGTGGAAGTGTCCACGCCCAGCTGGGCGGTCGTCACGTAGAACCCGTCACCCGTGTTGTCGGCCGACTGGACCCGCGTGATCCTCGAGGCGATCGGTGCGGCGAGATAGACGCCGCAGTCACCCCAGCCCTTGGTGACGCAGTCCTCGATGGTGATGTTCGTGATGTTGGCGAGTTCGCCGGGCTTCGCCTGAGTCGGGGACGGGACCAGCCGGATGCCGCAGCTGTCCGGCGCCTTCGTCCCGACGAGGGTGAGACCGGCGATGGTCACATAGTTGATGCTTCCCGCGGTCGTGGAGGTGATCCCGTGGCCGGTCCCGACCTGATGAATCTTGGTAGCGCCGGCGCCGGATCCGATCAGCCGCTGGTTGCTGTACAGCACGATCGGTTCGTCGATGTAGAAATCGCCCGGGGCCAGCAGCACCTGGGCGCCACCGGGCGTGAGCGCGCCCTGAATGGCCGCCCGGTCGGTCGCACCGCCGGTTACCCCGCTCGGCGTGATCACGTCCATCCCCGCCGTGCCGGCCAGGGCGGCGGTGGGCTAGCCGAAGATCACCCCGCCGGCGGCCAGACCGGCTCCCGCCAGCGATCCGGTGATCAGGCCGCGACGGCTGTGTGGTGCCCCGTCGTTCGTGGGTGACATGCGGTGGCTCCAGTCCTGGCAATGTCGCCATGTGTTGTGGGCGGCTTCGATACCGATGGCCGTTCCGGGAACGCCCGGCGTAGGTAAGCAGAAGATCACTCGCGCCGCCACCCCGTCGCCGCGGTGGTTTGTCAGGGGCGGCCGTCGGGCTCGGACGCACCGGCAGGGATCGCCGAGGGCGGCGGTGGAGCGGTTCGCATGGTGCTTCCGTCCGGCCCACCCCGGTTCGAGCCCCGGGCCCGGTCGTCCAGCGACCGGCGGGCGGCCGTGAGGATGCGGTCGGAGAGCTCTGTGCCGGCCGTCGCCCGCGCCAGCATCAGGGCGCCCGCCATAGTCGCGACCGCCACCAGATCGCCGTCGTCGTCCGCCGCTTCCTCATGGCCGCCGTTGTCGGCCGCCGGGTCTTTGGTGCCGACTCTGTCGGCCAGCCAGCCGGCGAAGCCGCTCAGCCCGGCCGCGTAGGGCTCGCGGGCCAGGCTGCCCGGTGCCTCCCGGGCCAGGTCGCCGCCGAACGCGGTGGCCGGACAGCCCTGCCCGGCGTGGTCCCGGTGCTCGGCGGAGAAGTAGAAGTCGAGCAGCTCGCGCCTGGCTGCCGGGTGGTCGCCGGGGTGCCGTTCGTCCAGGGCGGCCAGTCGTTCACCCAGCTCACCGAAGGCCCGGCCGACCGCCTCGGCGACCAGCGCCTCCTTGGAGGCGAATCGCTTGTAGAAGCCGCCGTGGGTGAGCCCGGCGGCGGCCATCAGGTCGGCGACACCGACCCCCTGGATACCGCGTTCGCGGAACAACCGCGCCGCCTCGTCGATCACACGTTCGCGATTCTGCTGAGCCTGCGCCCGGGACACCCGTGCCATGCCGCACCTCCGGCATCCATCTTATATGACGCTCGTCATCTAAGGCTTGCGGCACTTAGATGACGAGCATAATCTAAATCTCATCGGACCAACGGAAGGAACCACCATGCAGCTCGAGAACTCCGTCGCCCTGGTCACCGGCGCCAACCGCGGCCTCGGCCGGCACTTCGCCGCCCAGCTCGTCCGGCGCGGCGCCAAGGTGTACGCGGCCGCCCGGCGCCCCGAGACCATCGACCTGCCGGGCGTGATCCCGGTGCGGCTCGACATCACCGACCCGGAATCGGTCGCGCAGGCCGCCAAAACCGCCGAGGACGCCACCCTCGTGATCAACAACGCCGGCACCAGCCTCGGTGCCGATCTGCTGACGGGCGACCTGGACGAGATCCGTCAGGAGATGGAGACCCACTACTTCGGCACGCTCGCCGTCACCCGGGCGTTCGTGCCGGTGCTCGAAGGCAACGGCGGTGGCGCGGTGCTCAACGTGCTGTCGGTGCTGTCCTGGCTGCACCCGGGCCCGTTCGGGGCGTACGGCGCGGCCAAGGCCGCCGAGTGGGCGCAGAGCAACGCGCTGCGCGACCTGCTCGCGCCTCGGGGGATCGCGGTGACCGCCCTGCACGTCGGCTTCATGGACACCGACATGGCGGCGGGCGTCCCCGCCGAGCAGAAGATCGACCCGGCCCTGGTGGCCACGTTGGCCCTGGACGGCGTCGCGGCGGGGCGGCCGGAGATCCTGGCAGACGACATCAGCCGCAGCGTCAAGGCCGGGCTGGCCACGGCCCTGCAGAGCTGAGAGCTCGTCCGCTCCCGGTCGGGGCCCACGTCGTCGGGCCCGGGCCGGGAAGCGATGGGACGAGATGTCGTATCCCCGGAGTCGCGAAGGGCGGCATCCACGCATGGGCAGGGAGTGGCGGTCGATCAGTTGGCTGAGGAGATCTCCGAACCTGGTGCGTTCGCGGTTGTCTCGGGCCTGGTGTGCAGGACCGTGCGGGCCTGCTCGGCGGCGCGGGTCATGCTCTCGCTGATGAAGTCGAGGAAGCGGGCGATCTTCTCCATGCGGGCGGCGGCGGGGGTGTGCGGGCCGAGGATGGCGACGCCCTGGCGCGCGGTTTCGACGAGCTGGTCGTTGGCCCGGGCGGTGGCGATCGTCGCCTGGTAGAAGAGCTCGTCGTCGACGACGTAGCGGTCGCGGCGGCGTTCGTCGCGTTCCCGGCGGACGAGGCTCTGGCCCTCCAGGAAGGCGATCGCCTTGGAGATCGACCCGGGGCTGACCCGCAGGCGCTGGGCCAGCTGGGACGCGGTGAGGCTGCCCGCGTCGGTGGTGAACAGGCAGGTGAGCACCCGGGCCGTCATCTTGGTCAGGCCCGAGGCCATGAGCACGGTGGTGAGCCTGTCCTCGTATTCGGCCACGGCCCCGGCGTCGCGTCCGTGCGGCTGGGGGAGCGGCTCCGCCCCTCGGGAGGTGGCGGGCCGGCGCCGCTGGGCGCGGCGTTCGGTGGCGCGGTGGGCCAGGTCGGCGCGGTAGGCGGCGGGGCCGCCGTTGCGCATCAGCTCACGCGTGATGGTCGAGGTCGGCCGGTCGAGGCGCCGGGCGATCTCGGCATACGGAAGGCTGTCGGCCAGCCCCAGCGCGATCTGCTGACGTTCCTGCTGGGTGAGTCTGCCTCCCGGCATCGCGATCTCCTCGGTGTTGCCCCGTAGTGGTCCGCTGGTGCGCCCAGCATAGCGTTCACCTCTGACCCATTGCAATGATCGATGCGGTTGTCGTTGCATTAATTTCGAGCTCGTTGCAACACTTTTGTGGTGTTCACCTGCGAATACACCGCCACTATGCAATAGATCTGTTGTCGGCTTTTGGAAAGCAACGTAGCGTTTCCGGTATCAGAAACAAGGAACGAGCCCGGGAGAGCACGATGCAGAAGTTCGACACCCCCGCCCCGATCTCCGCCGTCCTGGACATCCCCGCCGGGCGCATCCAGTTCGTCGCCGCGGACCGCGCCGACACCACCGTCGAGGTCCGGCCCGTCGACCCGGCCAAGAGCCGCGACACCAAGGCCGCCGAGCAGACCACCGTCGCGTACGCCGACGGCGTCCTGCGGATCACGGCCCCGACCGCCGGCAACCAGCTCCTCGGCCCGTCCGGGTCCCTGGAGGTCACCGTTCAGCTGCCCGCCGGCTCCCGCATCGAGGCCAGGACCGCCAGCGCCGAGCTGCGGGGCGTCGGGCGCCTCGGCGACGTCGCGTTCGACGGCGCGTACCGCCGGATCAAGATCGACGAGGCCGCGAGCCTCCGGCTCACCGCGATCGACGGCGACGTCGAGGTCGGCCGGCTCAACGGCCCCGCGGAGATCAGCACCGCGCGGGGCGACATCCGGATCGCCGAGGCGGTGCGCGGCACGGTCGTGCTCCGCACCCAGTCAGGCGACATCTCGGTGGCCGCGGCCGCCGGCGTCTCGGCCGCCCTGGACGCCGGCACCGGCTACGGCCGCATCAGCAACGCCCTCAAGAACGACGGCACCGCCGAACTCGACATCCGCGCCACCACGTCCCACGGCGACATCGCCGCCCGCAGCCTGTAGAGGAGTGGCACACATGACCACCTCGACCAGTTCGACCTGGACCGGCATGCTGCCGGTCGACGACACGGCCCTGGCCGTCACCGACACCGGCGGTCCCGGCATCCCCGTGATCTATCTCAACGGCCAGTTCGCCACCCAGGGATACTGGCGGCGGGTCATCGCCGACCTGGGGACGGGATGGCGGCACATCACCTACGACGAGCGGGCCCGCGGCAGGAAGTCGAAGCGTTCCGCGGACTATTCCTTCGAGGCGGCCGTCCGGGATGTCGACGCCGTTCTCGCCGCCCGGGGTGTGCACCGGGCGCTGCTGGTGGGCTGGTCCTACGGGGCGTTCGTGGGGGCGCACTGGGCCAGCCGGCATCCGGAGCGTGCCCTGGGCGCGGTCCTGGTCGACGGCGCGCAACCCTACGACTGGCTCGACGAGGCCATGGAGCGGCGGATCCGGACGATGTTCCGGCGGATGGGCTGGTTCCTGCCGCTGCTGCGCCCGACGGGCCTGACCCCGCGGATGACGGCCGACCAGATGGCGGACAGCAACATCGAGCTCGGCAAGCTCGGCCGCGAGCGCGAGCTGGGCGCCGTGCTCGACGCCGTCACGGTCCCGGTGCGGTATGTGCTGGCTTCGGGGACGTCCTTCGGCAGCAAGGGCGACGAGCAGGAACGCATTCGCGCCGGCCTCGATCAGGTGTTCGAGCGCAATCCGAACATCCGGCTCAGCGCGAAGGTCGCCAGCAATCACGGTGCGATCCTGAGGAAGGACTTCCACGCCGTCGCCGAGGCCGTGCGTGAGGTCGCCGCCCTCGACCGCGCGGGGTGCTGAGGGCACTGCCGGCAGGCCCTTGACCGGGCCTGCCGGCGGCGGCTCGCGTGACGCGGTGCCTCGCGGTGCCTCGCGGTGCCTGGCGGTGGATCGCGGTGCCTGGCGGTGGATCGCGGTGTCTCGCGGTGCCTCGCAGTGGTCCGCGGGGCCTCGCGGTGGATAGCGGTGGCTCGCGGTGGCTCGCGGTGGCTCGCGGTGGCTCGCGGTGCTTTTGGGTCAGGCGAAGCGTTTGGCCAGGTCACGGGCTTGGTCGTGGGCGTACCCGCGGGCGGTTTCCGCGTCGGCCGTGGCCAGGTTGGGCCGGAAGTGGACCTCGCTGACGTCGGTGACCCCCGCCCAGCGCAGCCAGCCGGTGAGGAACGGTGCCTGGAAGTCGGCGCCGAACGCGGGCCCGCGATCCGGCCCGTAGACCGCGCTGGTGTAGATCACCGCCGCCTTCTTGCCGGTCAGCAGGCCGGTGTAGCCCCGCTCCGGGTCGAAACCGAAGACCAGGCCGGGCTGGGTGATGACGTCGATGAACTGCTTGAGCACGTACGGGACCCCGGCGTTCCACATCGGGACGCTGAACAGGTAGCGGTCGGCGGCGTCGAAGCGGCGGAAGGTGTCGACGGCGGACTGCCAGGCCTGCGCCGCGGCACCCACCGGCTGCTCGCCGGCGAAGATCGCCATCTTGGCCGCGGCGGCGTCCGGGCCGAAGGCGGGCAGGGTGCCGTCCCAGAGGTCGTACGTCTCCACGGTGACGTCCGGGTGCTCGGCCCGGAAGGTGTCCAGGAAGGACGCGGCGACGGCCAGCGACTCGGACCGTTCGCCGCGGGGGGAGGCGGAGATGTGCAGGAGCTTGGACACGATGGCCCTCCTCGGCAGATTTGAATGCGTGCGCACGCACATTCTTGCGCCGATGCGTGCGCACGCACAAGAGTTGCTAGGCTGCGGTGATGAGCGACACCTCCGTGGCGGCCTGGGCGGCCCTGCTGCGGGTGCACGCCGCCCTGGTGCCGCAGCTCGACCGCGAGCTCCAGGCGGCCTGCGGACTGCCCCTGACCTGGTACGACGTCCTGCTCGAGCTCAACTCGGCGCCGGGGCGCAGGCTCAGCATGGGTGAGCTCGGCGCGGTGGCGGTGGTCAGCCGTTCGCGGGTCAGCCGGGTCGTCGACCAGCTCGCCGGCGCCGGGCTGGTCACCCGCGAGGCCAATCCGGACGACGGCCGGTCCGCGTACGCGACGATCACCGAGGCCGGGCGGGCCCGGCTGCGCGCCGCCGCGCCGGTCTATCTCGGCGGCATCGAGCGGCACTTCACCTCGCGAATGGGAGCCGCCGAGGCGCGCGGCGTGGCAACCGCACTGGAGAAGGTTCTCGCCGCGCTGCACCGTTCCTGAGCGGACGTCGGGGTCGGCAGCGGCGGGTCGCGGTCGCGGCCCGGCGCATCGCGGTCAGCGGGTGCCACGGAGGTAGGGCGCGACCAGCGTGGCGATGCACAGCAGGGTGGCCACGCCCAGCACGGCGTGCACGGCGAATGCGCCACCCAGCACCGAGACGGCCATGTTGCCCGCGGCGCAGACCAGCAGCAGCGCCCAGGCCACGGTCCGGGTGCGGGAAATGCGGGGTCGCTCAGAAACGATCATGACGGTCTCCTCGATGCGATGCGATGCGATGCCGATGCGATGCGGATGCGGATGCGGATGCGGATGCGATGCGGATGCGGATGCGGATGCGATGCGGATGCGATGCGGATGCGATGCGGATGGTGTGGCCTGGTGCTGCAATCGACGCTAGGCGGCGGCGAGTGCGCCGGCGATACCGTCACCTGCCCCTTCGGGGTACAGCAGGCTGTACTTTCCGGACCCGGCCCTGCCGCGCGCGGCGCCTTGGCCCTAGGGTCAGCGGCCATGGAAGCGACGAAGATCCGGCGGCTGGCCGGGGAGGCCCGCAGGTCCACCCTGCGGGCGCTGCGCGACCTGCTCGGCGGGTTCGGCACCGCCGCCCTGGCCCTCGTCCTGCTGCTGTGGCTCATCGTCGTGGCCGCCACCAGCCTGATCGGCATCGGGTTGCCGCTGCTGCCCTCGGCGCTGCGCGCCCTGCACGCCGTCGCGAACGTCGAGCGGGCCCGGCTCTCCCGGCGCGGCGCGGAGGTGCTCAGCCCCGGCCCGCTGCCGCACCGGTGGCGCGAGGCCCGTGCCGACCCGGCGACCCGGCGCGAGCTGAGCTGGCTGGCCGGGCACGCCACCGTCGGCCTGCTGCTCGGCGCGTTCGGGATCCAGCTGCCGGTCTGGGCCGTGCGCGACGGCACGTTCGCGCTGTGGTGGCAGCTGATCCCGGCCGACCAGGCGACCCCCGGCCTGGGACTGTGGACGGTCGACGACTGGCCGGGCGTCGCCACCGTCACGCTGATGGGCCTCTGCTGGGCCGTGCTGACCGTCGGCCTGACCCCGGCGATGGCCCGGTGGCAGGCGGACCGCGGCCGGCGGTTGCTCGCTCCCGGCCCGGAGACCGACCTGTCGCTGCGCATCGCCGAGCTCACCGCGACCCGGGCCGCCGCCCTGGACGCGCACGCCACCGAGCTGCGCCGCATCGAGCGCTCCCTGCACGACGGCACCCAGAACCGGCTCGTCGCGACGACCGTGCTGCTCGGCGCCGCCCGCCGGATGCTCACCCGCGACCCGGCCGAGGCGGAGGCCCTGCTGGAACGCGCGCAGAGCTCGGCGGAGCAGGCCCTGGCCGAGCTGCGGGCGGTGGCCCGGGGCATCCTGCCGCCGGTGCTCGCCGACCGGGGGCTGGCCGGCGCGCTGAGCGGGCTCGCCGCCACCTGCGCCGTGCCGTGCCGGATGGAGGTCGAGGTGCCGGGCCGCTGTGCCGCCTCGGTCGAGTCCACCGCCTACTTCGTGGTGGCGGAGGCCCTGACCAACATCGCCAAGCACAGCGCCGCGACCCACGCCGGGGTCGAGGTGCGCAGCCGCGGCGCCCGGCTGCGGCTGCGGATCACCGACGACGGCGTGGGCGGCGCCGACGAGGCCGGCGGTTCCGGCCTGATCGGCATCCGCCGCCGGATCGAGGCGCTCGACGGCGGCCTGACCGTGACCAGCCCGCCCGGCGGGCCGACAACCCTGGAAGTGGAGCTGCCGTGCGGATCGTGATCGCCGAGGACGACGCCCTGTTGCGCGAGGGGCTGGCGTTGCTGCTGCGCGCCGAGGGACTGGACGTGGTGGCCACCGCCGGCGACCCGGACGGGTTCCTGGCCGCCGTCGACGAGCACGCGCCGGACGTGGCGATCGTCGACGTGCGGATGCCGCCGACGCACTCCGACGAGGGAATCGTCGCGGCGGTCGAGGCCCGGCGGCGCCGGCCCGGCCTGGCGGTGCTGGTGCTGTCCGCGTACGTCGAGCAGATGTTCGCCACCGAGCTGCTCGCCGGTGGCACACGGGGCCTCGGCTACCTGCTCAAGGAGCGGGTCGGCCGGGTCGAGGAATTCCTGGCGGCGCTGCACCGGGTCGCCGGTGGCGGCACCGCCGTCGACCCCGAGGTGGTCGCGCAGTTGTTCGCCCGGACCAGCCCGGACGCTCGGCTGGACCGGCTCAGCCCGCGCGAGCGCGACGTGCTGGCGCTGATGGCCGAGGGACTGGGCAACGTGGCCATCGCCGAGCGGCTGTTCGTCAGCGAGGGGGCTGTGCACAAGCACATCCGGAGCATTTTCAACAAGCTCGACATGGCACCCGACGACCGCTCGGACCGCCGGGTCGCGGCCGTGCTGCGCTACCTGGACGGCCGGGAGCGCGCTTCCTGAGCGAACGCCCCGGCCGTCTTGGTCAGGCGTTCTGCTCGTCGCGCCAGGCCAGCCACTCCCGCAGCGGGCCCAGGTCCGGCTTCGGGCCGCCCACGCCGACGGTGAAGAGCGAGACACCCTGCTCCCGCAGCGCGGCACCGGCGGCCGAGGGGTCGCCCTTCGGGTCGCCCACGCCAGCCGACACCTCGATCTCGGCGGCGTCGCGGCCCGCGTCCGCGCAGTGCCCGCGCAGGACGCCGAGCTTGTGCTCGATGGTCGCCGCGTCGCCGAAGCTGTGCCAGATGTCGGCGTGCCGCGCGACCAGCTTCAGCGTCTTCTTCTCGCCACCGCCGCCGATCAGCACCGGGATCTTGCGGGTCGGCGGCGGGTTCAGCTTGCCGAGGCGTGACTCGATCCGCGGCAGGGCCCCGGCGAGGTCGTCGAGCCGGCCGCCCGCGGTGCCGAACTCGTAGCCGTACTCCTGGTAGTCCTTTTCGAACCAGCCCGAGCCGATGCCCAGGATGAGCCGGCCGTCGCTGATGTGGTCGACCGTGCGGGCCATGTCCGCGAGCAGTTCCGGGTTGCGGTAGCTGTTGCAGGTGACGAGGGCGCCGATCTCGACCCGCGAGGTCGCCTCGGCCCACGCGGCGAGCATCGTCCAGCACTCGAAGTGCAGCCCCTCGGGCTCGCCGTAGAGCGGATAGAAGTGGTCCCAGTTGAAAAGGACGTCGACGCCGAGTTCCTCGGCCTGGGCCGCCGTGTGACGGATGGTGGCGTAGTCCGCGTGCTGGGGCTGGAGCTGCAGCCCGATCCTTACCGGCCTGGAGGTCATGATCGAAGCCTAATCCCGTACGGAGTGTGATCTTTGGCTCGGGTGTTTCTCAAGGTCAGCACAGGTTCGTGCCGCAAGATGGTGACCATGCGTAGACGGACCCTGCTGGCCGGACTGGCCGCCACCGCCGGCGCCGGGGCCCTGACGGCGTGCACCGCGGAGACCGACATCGGCATGTCCGGTGCGACCACCGCGTCCGCCTCGGCCGCCCCGATCCTCGCCTCCACGACCGCGTCGTCGCTGGCGGCGCAGAATGTGACGGCGCCGTACACGCCGCCACCGGGCACCGCCCCGGCCGGCTCCTTCGCGGTCGGCAAGCGGGTCCTGCAGTTCTCCCGCGGCGCGGACCGCCCGGTGCCGACCACGGTCTGGTATCCGGCCGCCGGTGCGGCGCCGAGCAGCCCGGCGCCGGTCGACGGCGCGCCGGCCGCCGCCGGCCGGTTCCCGGTGGTGCTGTTCAGCCACGGGCTGACCTCGCAGCCGGAGGACTACGCCGCGATGCTCTCGCGCTGGGCTCAGGCCGGTTTCGTGGTGGCCGGCCCGAAGTACCCGCGCACCTCGTACGGCGCCGCCGACTTCGACGCCCTGGACATCGTCAACCAGCCGCTGGACGCCTCCGCGGTGCTCGACTCGCTGCTCGCCCTGACCGACCCGCTCGGCGCGATCATCGACCCGAACCGGCTCGCCGCGGCGGGTCACTCCGGCGGGGGAATCACCACCGTCGGGTTGTTCAGCGCGCATCGTGATGAACGTCTCAAAGCGGGCGTAGTGCTGGCCGGTACGGACTTCCAGGGCGCACCCTTCACCGGCCCGTCCGCGGCGATGCTCTTCGTGCACGGCCGCAAGGACAACACGGTCACCTACCGCGCCGGGCACACCGTCTTCGCGGCCGTTCCCTGGTCACGCGCGATGCTGTCGATCACCGACGGCGGGCACGTCACGAAGGCGGCCGACTTCGAGGCCACTACCGGCACGTCGACCGAGTTCCTACGCTGGGCGCTGTACGGTGACAGTACCGCCAAGGCCCGGGTTCCGGCCGCCGCGCAGACCGGCGAGGTGGCCACTCTCGAGACCGACCTCTGAGAGGCACCTTCGGATCTTCATGGCTAACCTGTTTCGAGTGACCTCCCCAACGCCTCCCCGCGACCGGAACAAGTTCGCCAGCGCCGGATCACTGTTGATCTGCGGCCTGCTGGCGGGCGTCGTGGTCGCCGCTGCCTCGTTCCCCGCCGTCGCTATGTCAGGGTTGGCGGCCAAGGCCGGATCGGAGACGTTCGCGCAGCTGCCCGGTGAGCTGGAGCAGCAGACGGCACCGCAGGTGACGCGGGTGTTCGCCGCGGACAACAAGACCCAGCTCGCGGTCATGTACGACGAGTTCCGCAGCGACGTCCCGCTCAAGGACATCTCGGTCAACATGCAGAACGCGATCGTCGCCGCCGAGGACCACCAGTTCTACAAGCACAACGGGGTCGACCTCAAGGGTGTCGCCCGCGCCTTCGTGAACAACAAGCAGGGCGGCGACAAGCAGGGCGCCTCGACCCTGACGATGCAGCTGGTCCGGATGACCTTGGCGTATTCGGCGAAGACCCCGCAGGACGCCATCGACGCCACCAAGGACACTCCGGAACGCAAGCTCTCGGAGATGAAGTACGCGCTGCAGCTCGAGAAGGAGCTGACCAAGCAACAGATCCTCGAGCGCTACCTGAACATCGCCCCGGTCGGCAACGGCGCGTACGGCGTCTACGCCGGCAGCCAGGTGTACTTCAAGAAGAAGCCCAAGGATCTCTCGGTCGCCGAGGCGGCCCTGCTGGCCGGCATGGTCAAGGCGCCGACCTCGTTCGACCCGACCACCGCCAGCGGCTATCCGCAGGCGCTGGACCGGCGCAACTACATCATCGACAACATGCGGGACCTGGGTTACCTGACGCCCGCGGCGGCCACCAAGGCCAAGGCCGTCAAGCTCGGCAAGACCACCAACCGGCCCGGCAACGGCTGCGTCTCGGTCGCGAAGAACAACTGGGGCTTCTTCTGCGACTACTTCTACCGCTGGTGGCTGAGCCAGCCGGCGCTGGGCAAGACCGCGTACGACCGGGAGCGGCAGCTGAAGACCGGCGGCTACCGGATCGTGACCTCGCTGGACGTCAAGGCGCAGAGCGCCGCCCGCGAGGAGATCACCAAGCAGATCAAGGACACCAACCGCAACGCGCTGCTGCTGGCCGGCGTCGAGCCCGGCTCGGGCCGGGTGCGCACGCTCGCGGCGAACCGCAAGTACAAGCTGGACAGCCCCACCGATCCGCAGAACAAGATCTCCTCCGACCCGCGCAAGGCGGCCGACGGCATCCGCGGCACCTACCCGAACACCACCAACCCGATCATCACCGGCGGCGGCGACATCAACGGCTACCAGGCCGGCTCGGTCTTCAAGATGTTCACCATGGTCGCGGCGCTGGAGAGCGGCCTCGAGCCGAGCTACACGATCAACGCCCCGGAGCGGTACAAGTCCAACTACATCATCTCGCCGAGCTCCGACGCGGCCTGCCCGGGCACGCACTTCTACTGCCCCGGCAACTCCTCGCCGAGCCAGGCCGGGCCGGCCAACATGTGGACCGGCTTCGGCCGCTCGGTGAACACGTACTTCGTGCCGCTGCAGGAGAAGGTCGGCGCGGAGAACGTAGTCGACGTGGCGAAGCGGTTCGGGGTCCAGTTCCGGTCGAAGAACGACGCGGACATGGCCAACAACGAGGAGTCCGCGAACCAGTGGGGTGCCTTCACGCTCGGCGTCTCGGCGTCGACCCCGCTGGACATCGCGAACGCCTACGCGACGCTGGCCGGTGACGGCATGTACTGCGCGCCCACACCGATCCAGCAGATATACACCCAGGACGGCAAGAAGGTCGACATCGGCCAGCCCAAGTGCAACCGCGCCACCAGCAAGGACGTCGCCCGCAAGGCGCTGGACGCGGCCCGCTGCCCGCTCGGCGACCGCGCGCAGCTCGGCAGCTGCGGCGGCGCCACCGAGCCGAACGCCCGCCGGGTCGTCGGCCACCCGGTCTTCGGCAAGTCCGGCACCACCGACAACGACAAGACCGCCTCCCTGGTGGTCGGCACCCAGCAGCTCGTGGTGGCCGGCTACCTGGTCAACCCCGACTGGCCCGAGCACACCGACCGGATGTCGCACGGCATCGTCAACCCGGCTGTCTACCGCACGGTGGCCGACTACATGCAGGACAAGCCGGAAGAGGAATTCAAGACGCCCTGAGCCGCCTAGGCCGGCCGGTATTCGACCTCCGGCCGGCCCGGGCCGCCGTAGCGGGAGCTGCGGACCACCCGGCCGCCGTCGGCCAGGTGCTCCAGATAGCGGCGCGCGGTGACCCGGGAGGCCCCGATGACGGCGGCGACCTCGGCGGCGGAGAGCCCGGCGGGGCCGGTCACCGCCCGGAGCGCGGCCAGGACCAGATCGAGGGTACGGGCATCGAGCCCCTTGGGCAGCGAGTCCTGCGGGGCGCCGCGCAGCGTGGCCAGCACCCGGTCGATCTCGTGCTGGGCGGCGACCTCGCCGGTGTCGCGCAGCTGGCTGCGGTACTGCGCGTAGCGGTCGAGCTTGTCGCGGAAGGCCGCGAAGGTGAACGGTTTCAGCAGGTAGTGCGTCACGCCGAGGGCGACGGCGGCGCGGACCATCGCGATGTCCCGCGCCGAGGTCACCGCCAGCACGTCCGTGCCGCTGCCGGCCGCCCGCAGCGCCCGGGCGATCTCCAGGCCGTGCTTGTCGGGCAGGTTCAGGTCCAGCAGCACCAGGTCGACCGCGCCGCCCCGCAGCGCGGACATCGCGTCCTGGGCGGTGTGCGCGACGGCGACGACCTCGAAGCCGGCGATCCGCTCGGTGTACGCCCGGTGCGCGTCGGCGATCAGCGGCTCGTCGTCGACCACCAGCACCCGGATAGCCGCCCCCGCCGGCCGCGCGGGCACGCCGCCCGGCCCGGTCATGACGGTGCCACCTGGGTCATGCCCTTCTGGCCCTCGCCTGCGAGGCCGTCGTTCGGTGCGGCTGGGTGCCGCTCGGTGCAGGCGGTCATGACGGTACCGGGAGCCGGACGGTCAGGACCGCGCCGCCGCCCGTGGCCGGGGCGACGTCGTAGCTGCCGCCGTACCGCTCGGCGACCTGGCGCACCAGGGCGAGCCCGACCCCGTGGCCCTGCCCGGACTTGGTGGTCCAGCCGCGGCGGAACGCCGCGGCGGCCTGCTCGGCGGACATTCCCGGACCGGTGTCGGTGACCCGGACCAGCACCGCGCCGTCCTGCTCGCGGACCAGCACCCGCACCCGGCGTGGCGGCGCCGCCGCCGCGACCGCCTCCAGGGCGTTGTCCACCAGGTTGCCGACGACGGTGAGCAGGTCCCGGCTCGGCAGCGGCTCGCCCTCGACCCGCGAGGCGTCGTCCACGGTGAGCTCCACGCCCCGCTCGCTGGCCTGCGCGGACTTGCCCAGCAGCAGCGCGGCCAGGGCCGGCTCGGTGAGCGCGCCGACCACCTGGTCGGTGAGCTGCTGGGCCAGCGCCAGCTCGTCGGTGGCCAGCCGGATCGCCTCGTCGGGCCGGCCCAGCTCGACCAGGGTCAGTACCGTGTGCAGCCGGTTCGCCGCCTCGTGCGCCTGCGACTGCAGCGCCTGGGTGAGCCCGCGCACCGAGTCCAGCTCGCCGGTCAGCGCGCGCAGCTCGGTGTGGTCGCGCAGGGTCAGCACGGTACCGACGGTGCGCCCCTCGAACCGGGTCTCGCGCTGGCTCGCCACCAGCACCCGGTCCCCGGCCAGCACCGGCTCGTCGACGGTGGCCCGGCGGGAGGTGAGCAGCGCCGCGGCCTCGGCGGGCAGGTCCAGCTCCGCGATCGGGCGGTCGGTGGGCGCGTCGTCGGCGAGCCCGAGCAGCCGCCGGCCCTCGTCGTTGATCAGCGTCACCCGGCCGTCGCGGTCGACCACCACCAGACCCTCCCGTACGGCGTGCAGCACCGCGTCGTAGTACTCGTACATCCGGGTCATCTCGGCCGGCCCGAGGCCGTGGGTCTGCCGGCGCAGCCGGCGGCTGAGCAGCCAGGCTCCCGCTGCGGCGAGCAGCAGCGCGGCCACCGTGGCGAGCGCCACCGTCGGCGCCTGACCCAACAGCTTACGGTTGATCGCCTCGGTGGTGATACCGACCGACACCAGGCCCACGATCGTGCCGTCGGCGGCCCGCACCGGCACCACGGTGCGCACCGATTCACCGAGACTGCCGGTGTATTCCTCCACGACCGTCCCGCCGGCCAGCGCGCCGGCCACCGAGCCGGCGAACTTCTGCCCGATCAGCTGCGGGTTGCGGTGGGTGTACCGGGTGCGGTCGGTGGCCATCACGACGACGAAGTCGGTCTCGGTGGCGATCCGGGTGGATTCCGCGTACGGCTGCAGCGTCGCCGACGGATCCGCCGAGCGCAGCGCGTCGACCACCATGGGTGACCGGGCGATGGTCTCGGCCACCGCGCTCACCTCCTCGACCGCGGCCTCGCGCGCGTCGCGGCGGGCGAGCAGCACGGCACCGGTGGTCCCGCCGGCCACCAGCAGCGTGACGACCAGGACCTGCAGCGCGAAGAGCTGCCCGGCGATACTCCAGCGTCGCCTCATGGGCGTCGTCTCCTCGGCATGTTTCCCGTCGTTGGTCGTCGCGTTTCGGCGTGGTGAACAGAATGAACGCAATGATGCTCCGTGGTGAGACCTGGGACACAGTTTCCGGCATGGAGAGCCTGAGCCCCGCCCCGCCCGCCCCGACCCCGGGGGCTAAGCGGGACCGTACCCACTACTTGTATCTGGCGGTGATCGTCGCCGTCCTCCTCGGCATCGCCGTCGGTTTCCTCGTGCCCGACTTCGCGGTGGAGCTGAAGCCGATCGGCACCGGCTTCGTCAACCTCATCAAGATGATGATCAGCCCGGTCATCTTCTGCACGATCGTGCTGGGTGTCGGCTCCGTCCGCCAGGCCGCGAAGGTCGGCAAGGTGGGCGGGCTCGCACTCGGTTACTTCCTGACCATGTCGACCGTCGCCCTGGCCATCGGCCTGGTCGTCGGCAACCTGATCCACCCGGGCTCCGGCCTGAACCTGAGCCCCGACGTCGCGGCGGCCGGCCAGAAGGCCGTCGGTGACACCGCGAGCGAGGGCACCGCGGACTTCATCCTCGGCATCATCCCCACCTCGCTGTTCTCGGCGCTGACCGAGGGCAAGGTGCTGCAGACACTGCTGGTGGCCCTGCTGGTCGGCTTCGCGCTGCAGTCGATGGGCTCGCGCGGCGAGCCGGTGCTGCGCGCCGTCGGCCAGCTGCAGCGGCTGGTGTTCAAGGTACTCGCGATGGTCATGTGGCTGGCCCCGATCGGCGCGTTCGGCGCGATGGCGGCGGTGGTCGGCGCGACCGGCATCGACGCGCTCAAGAGCCTCGCGCAGATCATGCTGGGCTTCTACGCCACCTGCGCGATCTTCGTCTTCGTCATCCTCGGCACGCTGCTCTGGGTGGTCGCCCGGATCAACATCATCAGCCTGTTCCGCTACCTGGGCCGGGAGTTCCTGCTGATCGTCTCCACCTCCTCCTCGGAGTCGGCGCTGCCCCGGCTGATCGCCAAGATGGAGCACGTCGGCGTCAGCAAGCCGGTCGTCGGGATCACCGTGCCGACCGGGTACTCGTTCAACCTGGACGGCACGGCGATCTACCTGACCATGGCGTCGTTGTTCGTCGCCCAGGCGGTCGGTGACCCGCTGTCGGTGAGCGAGCAGATCTCCCTGCTGGTCTTCATGATCATCGCGTCCAAGGGCGCCGCCGGGGTCACCGGCGCGGGACTGGCCACGCTGGCCGGCGGCCTGCAGAGCCACCGCCCGGAGCTGCTCGACGGCGTCGGCCTGATCGTCGGCATCGACCGGTTCATGTCCGAGGCCCGGGCGCTGACCAACTTCGCCGGCAACGCGGTCGCCACCGTGCTGGTCGGCACCTGGACCCGCGAGTTCGACCGGGATCGCGCCCTGACGGTGCTCGCCGGCGGGGACCCGTTCGACGAGGCGACGATGCTCGACGAGCACGACGACGCGCCGGACGCGCAAGCCGGCCCGCCGGCCGCTTCCCCGCCGCCCGTCACCGCGGGCTCGCCCAGCTGAGCCCGCGGCTTCCCGGCCGCCCGTAGCCGCGGGCTCACCCAGCTGAGCCCGCCCTGATCGCCACTCCGCCGCGCCTACCCCAATTGCCCCAGGCGCGGCGGAGTGGCCATATCTCCGGCTCTTCCGCACGCGGCCACCCGGGGGTCGCGGCTTCGTCATGTACAGACCATCGTCGATCTCATAAATTGCCCACTATCTATCTACTTCGGATCGTGGGAGCACACATGCCCGGGAGAAGCAGGATCGCGGCCGCGCTGTCGACAGCGCTGGTGTCCATCGGCCTCGCCGCACCGGCACCCGCCGGCGCGGCGATCGGCCGGGCCGAACTGGCGCTGCGCTGGGCGCCCATCCACTACCAGGACGTCGACGCCACCGGCAGCCACGCGCTGGGCGGCAGATCGGACTACCTCACCAAGGTCGACTTCGACGGCGACTGGGCCGGCCGCAACAACTGGGACCGGGCCGCGCAGTCCGGCGCGTCGTTCTCGGCGGCGGCGTACTACTCCGTAGCCGAGACCGGCACGCACTGGTACATCACCTACTTCTTCTTCCACCCGCGCGACTGGGTCGACCACCCGTTCTTCGAGACCGAGCACGAGAACGACGGCGAGGGCGTGCTGCTCGCGATCCAGAAGGACGGCTCCACGTACGGGATCCTGCGCTCCGCGGTCACCGTGGCGCACACGAGCTTCTACTCGTACACGCCCAGCGGCAGCACCTGGACCACCGGCCGGGAGACCGTCGACGGCACGCTGCAGCTGCAATCGTCGCCGCACGACTCGTTCCAGCACCCGGTCACCGCGCAGGAGGTGCAGGGCCACGGCCTCAAGGCCTACCCGCAGTACGCGATCAACGGCGACGGCCTGATCTACTACCCGTCGACCCAGGGCGAGACGCCGAGCAGCACCAACGACCGCGACGTGCGGTACGAGCTGATCGACATCTTCGCCGCCGGCGGCCTCTGGGCCCAGCGCGACAACGCCGGCCTGTTCGCCAACCTCGGCACCTTCGCGGGCGACAACTCCGGCGACTGCGGCGTGGGCACCTACTCCTGCGGCACGAACTCGGCGAACGCACCATGGGGCTGGGACGACGGCGACGACCTGCCGGGGCGCGGCGAGATCGCCACCGACCCGGCGAAGCTGTCCGCCGAGTATTTCACCGTGCCGGGGGAGCTGGCGCGGGGCTACACCTACAACCCGTACGCGGCTGAGGCGGCCGACCTGCGCCAGGCCGCGAAGACGGCCCCGACCGTCACGGACTGACCGCGTTCCGCGGCTGCCATGATTGCCCGGTGGATGCCGGGGTGCTGATCAGGGAGCGGCTCGGCGATGTCTGGTCACAGGCTCACGTCGTCCAGATCGTTGCGGGGGGCGAGAACCATGGTCCTCTCGCCCGCCGTGCCGTGCTGGCCGAGATACGAAGTGCGTCATCGGTCGACGCGTTGCGGACGTTGGTCACGGCTGGCCGTCTCACCGGCGACATCTGTCGTTGTCATGGTGGTCCGACCGTTGTCGTCCGCGATGCCTCGGGGCAGGCGCTCGCCAGTGCCAGCATTCACGGCTACGGCTCGGTGAGCTGGGACCGGTCGCGATTGCGCAACGACCTGACCGTCGCGGATCCGGCGGGATTCCATCTGTTCCTCGCCGAGCACGGCGTGCCCCATCAGTTGGCGATGTTCGAGGCGCCCCTGATCGACCGGCTGAATCTGTACGAAGGGCGCCCGCAGTTTCGGCCCGCGGGGAAGGCAGGCCTGCCGTACCTGGCCGAGCGCGGCGTGCCCGACGTGCTGCACCCCATGCTGTCGGATGTATCGGGCCGGCAGGCGGGCGAGCTTCCCGACGCGCAGGTGGACGACGCCCGCCGCCGGCTCACCGCCGCGATGCCTTCGCCGGTCGACCGGGCGATGGCCCTGTTGTCCTGGCTCGGCCGGCTTTCCGCGCCTTGCGAGGCGACATGGGGTGAGGGTGCACTGGTACGGCGGCTACTCTCCGATCTGTCCGAAGCCGATCTCATGGACGCGTCCGCAACCGCGAGTTCGGCCCACGTCGTGATGGGCGTAGTCAACAGGGATTTGTACAGTGCGGACAAGGGCATGCTCGCCTTGGCCATCGGCCCGGCGCTACGCCAGCTGTTCCCACCTGACCGAGCGAACGAGGCGTGACGGGGAAGCCGCCCGGCTAGCGCGCGCCTCGCGCCGGTTCGTCGATCTGGCTATTCGCAGGCCAGCCACTCGCCGTCGCGTTTGACCAGGTTGATCCGGCCGTTCTCGCGCAGCAGGCTGATCGGGCGGGGCGCGCCGGCCGAGTCGAGAAATTGCCGACCGGCAGGGGAAGCGTCGTCGGTGCCCTTCACGTCGACCGTGATGGTGCCGACCGCGGTCGTGTCGGTCTGGTCGGTGACCGAGCCGGCCGTCAGGTCGTAGCCGAAATCGTCGAGCGCCGGGTCGGCCTCATTGGCCAGCGCCTTCGTCTCGGCGATCGTCTTGTCGCCGGCGCGTGCCTCGGGACAGATCAGCGCCGCGACAGCGTCATCGTCGGAGTCGTTGGCCGCTGCGGCGAGCGCCTGAAGGGCGTCCTCCGGCGTGGCACCATCGCCGCTCCCGCCGCAGCCCGTCAGCATGAGTGCGAGGGTGGGCGCCATCAGAAACCGTGCTCGCAGAGTCACACAGACGAGCATAATGGACGGTCGCGAGCGCATCTCCCGCCAGCCGAACGGGACCTCTGGCGCATGCCATGACACGTAGGCCGACGGCGATCCTCGACGACATGAGGACGGCAGCCCTCCCGAAACCTGCTGTGCCTGATGTCGAGGGCTGCGTACCTCGGCGCCTTCTTCTGTGGCGCCGTAACAGCCGCGGCCTCGCACCAGGGCGCGTCCGGCCCTGGGGCAGGGCCGGACGGAGCGCTACGACCGCGCAAGCGATGCTGCCCGTAACCAGCGCTGCGATCATGGGGCCCATGCTTCGTAGCGGCGGTTGCCTCAACGCGGCAGATCAGGATGTCGCGGCGAGCAACTGCTCGACTATCTCGGCGAGCTCCTCCACCGGACGTCGGCCGTCGAGCTCCGCAGTGGCAACGCGGCGGAGCAACGGTTCGACCTCGTCAACGTAACGCTCGATCTCTGCCGCCTGCTCCGCTGTTTTCCCGTACGGGTTGTTCGATCGCCGTGCTGTGCGGTCGAGAAGGACGGTGAGCGGCGCGCTGAGCAGGACGACGTGCTCGAACCGATCGTAGAAGCGGCCCTGGTTCTCCACCGTTCCCGATACGACAACCTCGCCCCGCCCGGCGAGCAAGGCTGCCATGCGTGGCTCGTCCCAGGTGCCGTCCGGCAATGTCCAACCGTCGTAGTCGGTGTCGACGGCTTGGTAACCGCGACGCGACAATTCATCGAGCAGCGTGCTCTTACCCGCACCGGACATACCCGTTACCAATACTCGCGCCACACCACCATTCTAAAATCCGTTGAGGGCCCGAACGCGCGGCGAGGTATCCGGTTCGTGCGCGTCCTCATCTCGGCATCATGCAGGCAATCCTTGCCACGTTGAGCAAGGGCGGTGTCCGATGCGAATGGCCGACCGAGGCCGCTGTGCTCAGCACTCGAACTACGTCGTGGCGGTGAACTGTGCGCGGAGTTCGTCGATCGGGGTGGCGGTGTCGCCGTTGAGGGCCTTGCCCAGCGCGGTCAGGCGGGGATCGACGAGTGCGGGGTTGTCGACCAGGCAGCGCGTCACGAGGGCTGAGAACAGCCGGCGGGTGTTGGCGGAGTCGCTGGGGCGGCGGGTGAACAGCGGTGACCGGGGACGCTTCCGCCATGGCAGGTCCGGGTCGGTCAGCACGGTGTCCAGTTCCTCGAGCAGCATGGCGGCCAACGCCGCTGAGACGGCCGTTTCCGCCGACAGCAGCAGCAGCAGCAGCGACAGGGTCAGAAACATCGCCGAGGACGGGTCATCGCGCCAGTCGCCCGGTAGGTTCAGCCGGCACCAGGCCAGAAAGCGCACTGTGACACCGCGGGCCGGCTCTCCGAGTTTCCATGCCGAGTCCACTAGCGGGGCGAGGGAGCCCACCGGGTCGGCCCCGAGGGTCGCCGCCCGGACCAGGAACATGCAGGCGAACAGCCGCTTGAGGTGGTCGCGTCGGCCGGCGGGCGTCGCCGATCGCGTCAAGGCCAGCACCTCGCCCGGGTTCCAGGTGAGCTCGTCGGGCAGCCAAGGGCTGTGCAGCAGTTCGGTCAGCTCCTGGCGATACTCCCGCACGTGGGCGCCGTAGTCGGCCGCGGCGATCTCGTCGAGCGAGGCGGTGTCCAGCTGCGGGGCCACCCAGCCCAGCAGCGCGCGTTCGTCCGGGGCGAAGGACGCCAACAGGTCAAGGCCGGACCAGGTCACCAAACGATGATGCGGCATCGAACCTGTCGATGCCCACGACATTTCCGCGGACGCCGGCGCCACCCACTCGACGACCCAGCCGTCTCGCAGCCGATGACGTGGGGTCCGGCCACACCGTGCAGCATGCTCGCTTCGCCGTCGTGCCATCCGGTCGGAGGGCCGACGCTCTCGACAGTCAGTATGTGCGATTCCTGCGGCACGCCGACGGCTGGCCCGAGTTGCTGCACAGCTTCGGCCTGTTCGGTACGTCCGAGCTGCTCGGTGCGGAGTTCGACGAGGCGCTCGAGGTGATCTCGTACCTCGAACCCGACGTCCTGGAGGACGCGGGGGTCGTGGTGGAGGATCTTTTCCGATCGGCTGGTCGCCGGTGGCCATCGACGTCTTCATAACGGTGATGTCCGCGCCCGAGCCGCGGCCGGTCATCTGGTTCGCCGGCCGCGAGGTCGAGCGCTTCGAGAACTTCGAGGCGTTCTTCCGGCCCTTCGGGTCAGCCCGGTCCATCGTTGGAATCACGGCCCACGTCTTTCATCGGTATGCCCCTATGCCCGTGGCGCCTCGCATGTGCTGCGCGGCAGATCCAGATATCGTGGCAAGTGCGTCCAGACCCGCGCTGCTGATCACCCAACCGGGTGGGCAGCCACCCGGTCCGGCCCACCTTCGACCAACGCAGCGACAAGGACGGCGAAGGAGCCGCGGTGCCCGACTGGTTTGCCACGCTTGCGGGCTGGGTGTCACTGGGGATCGGAGGACTCGGGCTGTTGCGCGGCGCGACCCTGCTGCTTCACGGCGGCACAGACGCCCGCGACACCACCGGCACGCCCGCTCGACTGGTGTTGGTGGAGAGCGGCGGTCTGGCCCTGCTCGGTGCCGCAGCTCTGCTGGGCGGCGGCTGGGTGCACCTGATCTGGCCCGCGCTCTTCCTCATTGCCATCGGTGAACTACGCCGGATCCGTAGCTGGCTGCACCACCGGCGGCACCGCCCGCCCCTGCCAGCTCACTCAGACGAGCACGCCGGGAAACCTTAGCTCTCGGCAGCGGCCCCCATCACGTGCCACGTACAGAGTGGAGGACGCCGAGACGGGTTCGCCGAGGCCCAGATCGATGCTGGACGGCGGGATGCGTCCGCCTGGGACCATCGATGATGTGAGGCCTCTTTCGGGTGGGCGGGCCGCCATGAGGTGGTGCCAGGAGTTGGCTGCGGGCTGGCTGCACGGGCTGAGGATCGGCGCCACGGCGTTTCGGGCCATGCTCGGTGGGATGACTGTGGCAGACGCGCTCGCAAGAGGTTGTGCGACGGCTGCGTTCCGGGAGATGTCACGACGGAGGGCCATCTCGTTCCTCCTGGCCGTGGGCGATGGCCTGCTGGCAGCGGGCCTGCCGGATGAGGCACTGGCGCTGTATCGCCAGGCCGCCGAGGCCGGCGACCACGGCGCTGTCAGGTTGGTGGTCAACTGGCCGGGCGTTCGCGAGGATCTGGCAGCGACGGAGGCGGTGTACCGCGCGGCGATTGCGGCCGGTGACCTGTCGTCGCTGTCGTCGCTGGCCATGCTCCGTGCTCGGCTCGGTGACAGCGTGGAGTCTCGAGAGCTCTACCGGCGGGGCATCGACGCCGGCGACGTCCACTCGATGCTCGGATACGGATCATTTTTGCGCGATTTCGGCGAGCCCGGCGAGTCGGCCGACGCGGTCACGCGGTGTCGGCGGCTCGCTGCCGATGACTCCAGCGCATTGGCGTTGCTGGGCGCGCTGTTGCTGGCCGCTCCGAACGGTGAGGCAGAAGCCGAGGAGGTGCTGCGGCGTGGCGCCGCGCTGCTGGAGAACAGGTCCCGCAGTGTGCTCGCCGCACTGCTACTCAACCGCGGGGCCGTCGACGAAGCGTCGGATCTGGTCCAGCGGGTGTGGGCCACCGGGGAGGAGAGCGTCCGCGCGTTCGTCGAAGGTCTTGCCAAGGAATACAAGCTCCAGCTGACGAATGGCTACCCGCAGGGGGTGTGAACGACGCTCGCGGTACGGAGAGATCATCCGGGGTCGGCGCCAACGGTCAGCAACTAATGACCTTGGTTGGGAAGGCCGCGCATGATGCGGGGTGCGTCGAAGTCGTGGTTGTCGATGACGATGTCGGCTCGTTCGGCCGGGCGGATCTCGGCCAGGTAGAGCTCCTCGCCGGGAATGTAGTAGGTGCTGTACCGCACAGCTGCCGCCTCGGCCGAGTCCATCCACGCCTGATCGCGGATCGTGCCGCGGCGCAGCACCTCGGCCAACTCGATGTGCAGGTAGATGCGCAAGTCCCAGTGTCGTGACAGGACGGGCTTCTGCAGGAATCCGCCGTCCGCCACCAGGATCGCGTCGTCCGGGGCCACATGCACGCCGGAGTCGATGGGCGTAAGACCGCTGAAGTCCATGATCTGGCTGCGGTAGCGACGGCTGCCGCCCGGACCGAGCGGCACCAGCAACTCGTCGCGGATCGCGTCGACGTCGAACATCTCGAAGTAGTAGCTCTCCGGCGAGCCGGGCGGATATCGGGTACGCCGGTCGACATGCCGTTTGAAGTGGTCGATCGTGACCCGGAGCACGGGTCGCGCCGTCTTCGCGCGCAGGGCCGCGGCCAGTTCGTCGGCCAGGGTCGTCTTGCCGGCTGCGGAGTGGCCGTCGATCCCCACGCGTGCCGGGTGACGCAGCCGCAACGCGAGGATCCGGTCGGCCACCTCGCCGAGCACCTGCTGCCGGATCGTGGTCATCGACGCGATGATGCCAGAGGTCGCATGGGCACGGCACACACCAGTTGGGGAAGGATTTTCCCACCTCGATCCCATACTCTGCCCCTGGAAGATCGGCGACATCGTCGCCGCAGCCCTCGTCCTACTCCATTACGAACACCACCGCACGACCTGACCAACTTCCCGGCCTTGGCCCTTGAGTTGTGGTCAGCAGTCGCGCATGATCCGGGCGACCTCCTCGGCTTGCAGCGGGGGCACGGGGAGCGGATGGGCGGCGGGGGCGCGCAGGCCGTCGAGGATGAACGCGAGGTGCCGCCGCCAGACGTCCGGACTGACGCTCGCGGTCGCCTCGATCGTGCGGGCGATCGCCCAGGTCACGAACGCCATGTCCTCGAGGACGAAGTCGGCGCGCAGGGCGCCGCTGTCCCGAGCGCGGGCGAGGATCTCGGTCATGAGGGCATGGCCACGCGGCGGGGCGGCCTGCGGCACCCGGCGAGCGGACAGGTCGTTGTAGCCGCGGTCGGCGGCCTGCATGCGGCAGATCTGCTCGACGAGATGCGCGAATCCGGCCCATGCGTCGGGCATGGACAGCGCGTACTCGGCGATTCGGATGACCGTCTCCTCGCGGTCGGCGAACACGGCCGCCACCAGGTCGGTGCGGGTGGGAAAGCGGTTGTAGAGCGTGCCAATGCTCACGCCGGCCCGACGGGCGACCTCATCCAGGGCGACGTCGAGCCCACGCTCGGCGAACACCTCACGGGCGGCCGAGACGAGCCGCTCGCGGTTGCGTTGCGCGTCGCGGCGTAGCGGTGTCGGCCGGGTCATGGGCACACTCTACCGAAGTTGACGATGCCCTCAGGTTGTGCGTAAGTTGAGGAAATCCTCAACTTAGGGAGATCCTGGTGATTGCTGTTCTTGGTGTGGGACCCGGCCTGGGCCTGTCGATAGCCCGTCGATTCGGCCGGGAGGGCCACGACGTGGCGCTGGTTTCCCGGTCGGACACGCGCCACGAGACCTACCGCGCCGGCCTGGCCGCCGCCGGTGTCAAGTCCCGCACCTATGCTGCCGACCTCACCGACCCGGCCGCTCTGCGGGACGTGGTCGCGCGGATCGCCGATGACCTCGGCCCGCTCGACACTGTCTACTTCGGACCAGCGGTGGCCGGCAGCCGGGGCATCGTGCCGCTGCCAGCGGCGGACGCCGACGACGTACGCGAGCCGCTGGAAAACCTGCTCACACCCGCGGTGCACCTCGTCTCGGCCGTGCTGCCGGCGATGCTCGACCGGGGCGAAGGCACGCTGCTCTTCCCGAGCGGCCTGAGCGGGCTGCACCCGATGCCCATGCTGGGCAACCTCGCTCCCGCGTCGGCGGCCCTGCGGATGTACGTCCTCACGCTGCATGCCGCACTCGCCGACCGCGGCGTCTACGTCGGGGCGTTGACGATCGGCGGTCTGGTCATCGGCGGCGACATCCACCGGATGCTCACCGAGCAGGGCCACCAGTTGCCCACCCTCGACCCGGACGCGATCGCCGAGACCGCGTGGCGGATGGCCGTCGAGCGCACCGACCCGGAGGCCGTCTTCGACGCCATCCACCAGCAGTAACTGCTGCAGAGCGACTCCGGAGGACCTACCTCGTCGTTGCCGCACAGGAGGTGCGGCGGCGGCCCTCGGTCCCTCCCTATCGTGGGCGGCCGTGACTCTGGACGAGACGACGAGAAAATATCTGCAGCGATCTTTCTGGCTGGCGCCGACGGTGGCCGGAATCCTCTTCGGGATCCGGCTCCATCTCACCTTCGAGGATGGTGGCGAGATACTCGCGTGGGTGGTTCCTGCCGCCGTCTTCCTCGGCAGCTTTCTGCTCAATGCTCCGATTCGAGACGCCGTGATCACACAGCGGCGCCTGGTGCTCAACGGCAGCCTGTGCCTGCTGGTTCTGCTCGGTATGGGCGTGCTGGCGGTCATGACGCCGTGGCGGGACAGGACCGACGACGATCCACGGATCTATCTCGGCAAGGAATTGCGGGTGGGTTTTCCCGCCGGGTCCCTCGACGGCTGGAACCGGGGCGGGTCGGGAAACGGCTTCGACGGCGCACTCGCCGACTTCATCGCCAGGAAGTACGGTACGACCTGGAAAGACAAGTCGACGCTCGGCCGGGATCGCCTGGAGATGCTGGAGAACAACGAGGTCGACCTGGTCATCGCGACCTTCACGATTCGGCCGGACCGGGCCCAGCGGGTGGACCTGGCCGGGCCGTACTTCGTCGACACCACCGGCGTCTGGATGAACGCGGCGAAGAAGGTCTCCCCCTCGCAGGCGAAGCTCTGCTACGCGACCGGAACGACCGCGACGAGCGCCGCGGGCCGGTTCCAGCGACAGTATTTCAAGCGCAAGTTCGCGGTCATCGAAACCCGGCAGAAGACGGTCGAGTGCATCGACGAATTTCGCAAGAACGATAACCAGACGCTCTATGTCGCGACCGACTGGAGTTTGCTGCGCGCGTCCGACACGAATCTCAAGATTCTCGACGGAAACGAATACCAGGCGCGGGACGTCGACCCGGAGGGATACATTCTCGATCCCGGCCCGCCACCGGCCGGCGACAAGCAGTGAAGCAACGACCTGCAGGGGTACGGCGTCGCCATTCGTAACAATCACCCGAAGGTGTGCGCCGCGCTCACCGAGACCATCAACGAGTTCCTCAACCAGGATGACGGTTTCGCGGCCGCCTACGCCAACAACCTGCAAGTTATTCTCGGTCCGGTCCAAGGCGACTGGCACAATCCGCTCATGGCCGACGCTCCGGGGACTGCCGGCAGCTCCGCCTGCCGGTAGAGCCACGAATGAACGCTCACGTCCCCAGGATGTCGTCGAGCCAGGCGTTGCGGAACACGCCCGCCGGGTCGTGCTGCTGAGCCAGGGCCCGGAAGTCCGCGAAGCGGGGGTAACGACCGCGCACCGTCGCCGCGTCCTGGGTGAAGACCTTGCCCCAGTGCGGGCGTGGCTCCAGCGGCGCGAGCTGCTCCTCCACCGCGGCCACCGCAGGCAGCACCGCAGCGGTGTCGGCGATCCAGGTGAAGTGCAGGCCCAGGCTGGCGCGCTGGTAGTTCATGCTCAGCCACAGGTCGTCGGCGGCGACCGTGCGGAGCTCGTTGACCTGCAGGACCGGGGCGATCCGCTCCCGGACCCGGGCCACCGCGTCGATCGCTTCGAGGGCCCGGTCGAGCGGGACCATCCACTCCGACTGCAGTTCGGCGCCCGTGCTGGGGGAGAACTCCATCCGGAAGTGCGGCAGCCTGGCGTGCCACGGCCCGGGCACCCCGAACTGCTCGGTGCTGTTGTCGGCCGGCACTCCCGGCACCGGGTGGCGGGGGCCGTCCGCCGGGCGGGCGCCGAAGTAGGGGCCCTCCGGCATCGGCTCGGTGCGCTTGAACCAGGCGTGGTTGATGTCCTCGCTCGCCCAGTTGGTGAACAGGCTGACGCTGTAACCCGCCGCGAGGATCTCCGGCAGGTGCTCCTCCAGCGAGGCGCGCGGCAGGTCGTCGTAGACGTACTGGCGGAGCTCGAAGGCGGGCACCACGTCCAGGGTCAGCGCGGTGACCACGCCCAGGGCGCCCAGGCCCACCACCGCGCCGTCGAAGCCGGCGTCGCCGCGCCGCAGTGTCACCAGCTCGCCGTCGCCGCGGATCAGCTCGATGCCCGCGACCGAGGTGGCCAGGTTGCCGTTGCCGACCCCGGAGCCGTGGGTGGCCGTAGTGACCGCGCCGGCGACCGAGATGTGTGGCAGCGACGCCATGTTGTGCACCGCCAGGCCTTCGGAGTCCAGCCGGTCGGCCAGTTCGCCGTACCGGATGCCACCGTCGACCCGGACCGTGCGGCGGTCCGCGGCGATCTCCACGATCCGCGGCAGCCCGAGGAGATCGACCAGGTCGCCGGTGGTGTCCGCCATCCGGTTGAAGGAGTGGCCGCTGCCGAGGACGCGCAGCGGCCCACCGGCCGCGACCAGGTCCCGCACTTCCGCCACGGACCTGGGCAGGTGCCGCCGGCGGGCGCCGAAGGTGATGTTGCCGGCCCAGTTCTTCACCACGTTGCTCACCGGACCAGCCTAGGCGCTCCCGGTCAGGAGTTGACGACCACCGGCTCGGCCTCGGTGGCCGGGCGCTGCCAGCGGGTCGCCGGCGTCTTCTTGCGGGTGTTGACCGGCCGGGGGCCGTCGGCCAGGGCCTTGGCCTCGCCGCGGTTGGGCAGCGAGAGCCGGAAGACCTTGTACCAGGCGGAGCCGACCTGCCGGGGCAGCGAGCCGCTGGTGTACGAGAGGCCGTACCGCTGGAACAGGTCGCGGATCTGCGGCGCGATCTCCTGGTAGCGGTTGCTCGGCAGGTCGGGGAAGAGGTGGTGCTCGATCTGGTACGACAGGTTGCCGGTCATGATGTGCATCGCCCGGTTGCCGTCGATGTTGGCCGAGCCGAGCATCTGGCGCAGATACCACTCGCCGCGGGTCTCACCCTCGATGGAGGTGCGCTCGAAGGTCTCGACGCCCTCGGGGAAGTGGCCGCACATGATCACCGAGTGGGTCCAGAGGTTGCGGACCAGGTTGGCGACCGCGTTGGCGGCGATCGTGGTCAGCCAGGAGCCGGTCAGCGCGGACAGCGCCGGGTGCACGCCGTAGTCCTTCAGCACCTGCTTGCCGATCTTGTTGCGGACCTGCTTGAGCCGGGCCTTGAACTGCGGCGACTGGCGGCGCTTCTTGGTCTTGAGGTTCTTGCCCAGCTCCAGGTCGTACGCGGCGATGCCGTACTCGAAGAAGCAGGCGTTGACGAAGTTCCAGAGCGGCTGGCCCAGGTGGATCGGGGCCCAGCGCTGCTGCTCGTCGACGCGCATGATGCCGTAGCCGAGGTCGTTGTCCTTGCCGATCACGTTGGTGTACGTGTGGTGCAGCTCGTTGTGCGAGTGCTTCCACTGCTCGGACGGCGACGCGTTGTCCCATTCCCAGGTGGTCGAGTGGATCTTCGGGTCGCGCATCCAGTCCCACTGGCCGTGCATGACGTTGTGCCCGATCTCCATGTTCTCGAGGATCTTGGCAACCGACAGGCCGGCCGTGCCGAGCAGCCAGGCCGGCGGGAAGATCGAGACGAGCAGGACCGCGCGGCTGGCGAGCTCGAGCCGGCGCTGCACGCTGATCACCTTGCGGATGTACTTGGCGTCGCTCTCACCGCGGCTCGCCACGATCTTGTCGCGCAGGGCGTCCAGCTCGCGGCCGATGGCCTCGATGTCCTCGGGTGTCAGGTGCGCGATCGGGTTCACGCTCTTGCGCTGCAGGGTCGTCACGGCGGTCCTCAATTTCTCATGGAACGGGAGCGGGAGCGGGGTTCAGTGGTCCAGGTGGCAGTTGCCGGCGGCGGCCGACACGCAGGTCTGCACCAGGACGTTGTCGCCTTCGACGGCGGTGGTGATGGAGCCGTCGCGCAGGTCACGCACGGCACCGGAGGTCATCGGCAGGACGCAGCTGAAGCAGATGCCCATCCGGCAGCCGGAGGGCATGAGCACGCCCGCGGCCTCGCCGGCGTCGAGCAGCGGCGTGCTGCCGCCGGCGTCGACGACGGTGCCGGAGCGGCCGAAGGTGACCTTGCCGCCGTCACCGGTGGCGATCACGGTCGGCCGGAACCGCTCGACGTGCAGCTGCTGCGAGATGCCGGCCTCGGCGAAGTGCGCGCCCAGGTCGTCGAGCATCGCGTTGGGCCCGCAGGCCCAGGTCTGCCGCTCGGCCAGGTCCGGGACCAGGGCGGCCAGCTCCGCCGGGGTGATCCGCCCGTCGGCGCGGGTGTGCCGCTCGACGAGCCGGATCCGGCCGTCGGCGGCCAGGGCGCGCAGCTCGTCGCCGAAGACGACGGCCTCGCGTTGCGGCGCCGAGTGCACGAGCACCACGTCGCCGAGCCCGTGCAGGGCGCTGCGCAGGATGCCCATCACCGGGGTGATGCCGCTGCCCGCGGTCACGAACAGCACCTTCTCCGGGCGGGTGGCCGGCAGGGTGAACTCGCCGGCCGGCTGGTCGAGGTTGACCAGCATGCCGCGCTTGGCGTTGCGGATCAGGTGGTTGCTGACGGCGCCGTCCTTGACGGCGTTGACGGTCACCGAGAGCCGGCCGGGAGCGCTGGTCACCGAGTACGCGCGCCAGAGCCGTACGCCGTCGACGTCGACGCCGATCCGCACGTACTGGCCGGGCTCGTGCCGGCGGAAGCCGCGGCCCGGACGCAGCACCAGGGTGACCGCGTCGCGGGTCTCGGGGCGTACCGCCTCGATCCGGGCACGCAGCACGCTCGCGTTGCGCAGTGGCGCGACCACGTCGAGGTAGTCGGCCGGCACTACGGGGGTCGTGATGAGTTCCACGACGCGCCAAGCGCCCGATCGCAGGGTTTGAGTCACCGCCATGGGACAAGCCTGCGTTGATCTCGACCTAAATGCCTGACCGGGTCAAGGGAATTTCCGGGCGAGGTATTGTTCGAAGCGAACAAAAAGGGGTCGAAGTGAGCGATGTGAAAGAGTTCCGCCTGTCCGCAGAGGCGGTCGCGCCGCTGCGGCACGCCCTGCCGGCGGTCGCCGCGCAGACCGTCGAGGCGATCACCGAGGGCGTGCCGGCGTACGCGAAGGCCTACGCCGGAGAGCTCGGCCCGCAGATCGAGAAGGCGGTCCGGGCGGCGCTGGCCACCTTCCTGAACCTGGTGTCCCGCTCGGCCGGCAAGGGCCGGGGCTCGCCGCTGACCCCCGCGCTGGAGGCCGCGTACGCGCTGGGCCGGGGCGAGGCGCGCAACGGGCGCAGCCTGGACGCGCTGCTGGCGGCGTACCGGCTCGGGGCGCGGGTCGCCTGGCGGGAGCTGGCGGCGATCAGCGTCGGGGCCGGGCAGGGCTCCGCCACCATCGCGCACTTCGCCGAGCAGGTCTTCGCGTACATCGACGAGCTCTCCGCGGCCAGCGTGGCCGGGCACGCGGACGAGCTGGCGACCTCGGGCCGGGCCCGCCGCCGGCACCTGGACCGCCTCGCCCAGGACCTGCTCGCCGGCGAGCCCGCGCACGTGGTCACCGCGGCGGCCGAACGGGCGGAATGGGTGCCGCCGCGGACGCTCACCGCGGTGCTGGTGCCCGAGCCGTTCGCCCGCTCGGTGCTCGACCTGCTCGACGCCCGCACCCTGCAGGTCGCCGAGGCCGGCCCGGACGAGACATCGGTGCTGCTGGTCCCGGACGCCGCGGGCCCGTCCCGGGCGCATCTCATGCGCCTGCTGGCCGGGCGCGGTGCGATCGTCGGCCCGGTCCGGCCCTGGCTGCAGGCCCGCGACTCGCTGGCCCGGGCCGTGCGGACCTCCCGGTTCGCGCCGGGCACCGGGTCGGCGGTGGTCGACACCGAGGATCACCTGGTCACCCTGGTGGTGACCGCCGACCCGCAGGCCCTGGCCGACCTGCGGGCCAAGGCGCTGGCCCCGCTCGCGGGCGAGAAGGAACCGTCGGCGGCCAAGCTGGTCGACACGCTGCGCGCCTGGCTGCAGCACCAGGGCCGGCGCGACGAGGTCGCGGCGGCGCTGTTCGTGCATCCCCAGACGGTCCGCTACCGGATGACCCGGCTGCGCGAGCTGTACGGCGACCGCCTGCGCGACCCCAAGTGGCTGCTGCAGCTGACCGTGGCCCTGGCCACCACCGACCCCGCGTGAGCAGGTGTCCTTCGAACGAATGACCACCGTGGTCCCGACCCGCGCGGCCTGCCTATGGTCAGCGCTAACTCGACGAACGGGGGCGTGCCGTGGATGACGACTCGTTGCGGACCGGGCAGGACGTCGTGCGGGAGGTGCTGGCGGCGCTGGCGCCCGGCGAGCTGCCGTACGTGGCTTCGGTGCTGGAGGCGTACCGGATCGCGCCCTGGACCCTGACGGGTGAGCCGCCCGGCGGCCGGCAGGGCACCTGGGCGCCGTTCGTGCTCGGCTTCGTCGCCGAGACGGTGGTCTCGCTGGCCGCCGGGGAATCGGCGGCCAGGCCCGCGCCCGCCGGGCGGGGCCGGATCGCGGCGCTGCTGGACCTGTGGCGCCGGCCCCGCATCGACGCGCTGGCGCAGGTGCCGGACACCCCGGTGCCGGCCTTCGACCATGTGCAGTTGCGCGAGGTGTGGACGGCGGCGACCAACGCGGCCACCGACCACGGGTATTCCCGCGGCGACCGGGAGGCGTTCGCCGCCGCGGTGGTCGCCGCCCTGGCCGCCGGCCACCTGCCCCGGCAGCGCCGTCCACCGAACGCCCATCGAGTCGTCTGATCCCTGACAGCCGCCGGGCGCCGGGTCGCCGATTGCGGTACCTATGAGTCCAACGGGGGAGCGGAGTGCCAGGTCATCGAGCTATCCGCCCTCAAATAACGATGGAGAAACGGGGCGGAAATCCGACCGCGCAACCACTATGGTCGCGTGGCGCAGAACGCTCGAATTTCTCGGATTGGACTATAGACAATGTCGCTCGACGAGCAGCGTCCCCACCCCTATGACCAGCAGGGCTATCAGGCCCCGCCGCCACCGCCGCGGGGCACCAGCGGCCTGGCCATCGCCGGACTCATCCTCGCCTTCCTGATGGCGCCGGTCGGTTTCATCCTGAGCCTGATCGCCGTCTTCAAGACCGGCAAGGGCCGCAGCAAGGGCCGCGGCCTGGCGGTCGCCGGCTTGATCGTCTCGACGCTCATCATCGGCGGCGCCACGACGGCCGTCGTCCTCGCCGCCAACTCGACGCTGGCCGACCCGGGCTGCGTCGCCGGCAAGGCAGCGATCGTCAGCGGTGGCACCAGCGTCGACCCCGCCTCGCTGAAGACCACGATCGACGGCCTCAACGCAGCCGCGGCGAAGGCCAAGCACGACGACGTGCGCGCGGCGATGACGGCCCTCGCCGACGACTACGCGCAGATGCGGGACGGCATCGCGACCGGCAAGCTGCCGGCGGGCCTCCAGGAGAAGATCGCCGCGGACGGCGCGACCATCGACTCGCTGTGCACCATCGGCGGCTGAGCAAGCGCGGCTGACCGCCGCCCGGTCACCGCCCGCCCCCATGGCCGTGGGCGGGCGGTGACCGGGCGAGCCGGGACATTTGTCCCTGGTCGGGGCAAGATCGCACCCCATATGGTGGCAACCTCACGTCACCAGGGGAGAAACGATGAATGCGCAGCAAGAGTGGGAATTGGCTGTTTCGAGGCCGGACGGGACGGTGAGCGCGACGCTGAGCCTGACGGTCGCCGGAAACGTGGTGACCGGGACGAGCAGCAGGTCCGACGGGCTGACGGCGGCCATCGTCGACGGTAGCTTCGACGGCGACGTGCTCACCTACGACATCGAGATTCACGACCCGGCCCCGGCGAGGCTCCACTTCGAGCTGACCGTCTCCGGCGACACCCTGTTCGGCGTCTTCACCTCGGCGCAGGCCGGCGAGGGAAAGGTCACCGGGACCCGGATCTGATCAGGGACGCGGGCGCCGTGCCCACTCGGCGCGGTGCTCCCATGCCGTTGCCCACGACGGGGCCGGGCGGAGCAGCGCTCTGAGGCGGACCCCGAGGACGAGCGTGCGGCAGGCGAGCCAGCCTGCCCCGGCCGGCAGGTGCTCGCGGTGCAGCAGGATCTCATCCCGCAGGACAGCCACGACGTCCCGGTCCGGCTTGCCGCACCGGATCGGGATGGCCAACGGCGTGATCCCCAACCGGCCGGCACGCAGGCACAGGTCGAGCACCGCACCATGGTCACCGAAACGGGCGTCGATGCCACCGAGCCGCCGCAGCAGGGCGCGCCGGACGAGGACCACCGGCGGCTGCCGTTCGAGGGCGGTCAGGCCGAGGCAGAAGGCGATCGCGCGGCGCAGCGTCGGCCGGGTCGCCGGTCCGCCGTAGAGCCCGGCAGCGGGGAACCTGACGGCGAGGGCGCGCAACTCGCCGACCGCGTCCCCGCCCGCGCCGATCGCCACCAGCTCGTCGGGAGGCGACGCGCCCGGCGCCCGTACGCTGTCCGCCCGCGCCCACCGCCGGCGGCGGTGCAACCGGCTGGCTCCCTGCACCCAGAGGAAGGCGGGGACGTGGCGCCACAGCTCAGGCGCGGCGAGCACCGCCCGGGCGTTGCGGTGGCCGCCCGCGGCCGGCGACGCGGACTCGCCCAGCTCGGCGTTGCCCTGGCGCCATCGCGCCAGCACCCGGCTCAGCTCCGGCCCGGCCGGCAGGACGAGCAGAAACCCGCCCCCGTCGACGACCGTGCGTTCGTTCCCGGTGAACAGCGAGCGGACGTAGGCGTCGTCGGCGATCACGTCCGGAAAGACGCTCCACCGTTGCCGGCCCTGGGCGTTGACCGCGTAACAGCCGCCGCCGATCACGTCACCCCGTACCGATGGCAGGCGCGACCAGACGGCGGCGAACCCCCGGCCGAGCCGGTCACCGGGGCGGACCAGGATCGGCCGCGGTCCCACCATGACCGGCCCGCCGGCCGCCGCCATCGCCGCCAGCAGGGCGCCCAACGTGCCGGGGGTGAGCACCGTGTCCGCGTCGAGATAGACGACCGGGCCGCCGCGGAGGTGGTCGTTCGCCGCGTTCAGCGCGGCCGGTTTGGACGCGACCGCCAGCTCCACCACGACGAGCTCGACGTCGGCGTTCGCCGCGGCGTCGTCGCCCGCCGCGCGGGCGATGTCCACGGTGGAGTCGTCGCACCCGTTCGCCACCACGATGACCCGGACGTCCAGGCCGCGCGCGTCGCCGACGACCGCTCCCAGACACCGTCCGAGCAGGGCCTGCTCGTTGTGGGCCGGGACCACGACGTCGATCTGTCCACTCACCTCAGTCACTGCCGGCCCGGCGGCCGAGCCAGCCGGGCGTCACCCTGCCGGCGGCATGCACGGCCAGGAAGACGGCCGCGGACGGCCACGCCGCGGGCTTCGCCAGCAACGAACGCACGATCCCGTGGTGCCGGATGTGGTCGTCCGAGTAGGGCGGCTGCGCGGCGAGGCCCACGAGCTCCCGGTTGCCGCGCTGGTAGCGGCGCCGCGCGCGGAGCAGATCCACCAGGCCGTCGGGCGCCACGACCTCGTACCACTCGGCGGCGGCCACCAGGCGTTCGTGGGGCGCGAAGTGCCACCGCACCCATTTGTCGTCGGAGTGCAGGTCGGGCAGCTCCTTCCAGCGCGACCGGCCCTCGGCCGAGACGGCGTACGCCCCGCACGTCGCCGGTGACCGCCGGATGTACGGCAGCTCGCGCCAGATCCGGAAGTATGCCCGGGTCACCGCGCTCCGGGCCGGCGCCAGGCGCAACCTCGGCACGGCGAAGTGGACCCCGGTGCCGGGCGCCAGCACCGCGAGCAGCGTGGCGACCGCGCGCGGCGAAAGCGCGGCGTCCTGGTCGAGGTAGAGCCGGGCGCCGGGCGGCAGCAGGCGGTCGGCGGCCCGCAACGCCGCGGACCGGCCCGGGGGAGTGCGGATGACCGTGCAGACAATGCCGGCGACCCGGAGCGCGGGCGCCAGCTCGACGGCCCGGTCATAGCTGTCGGCGCGGCTGTCGTTCACGGCCACCACGACATGAAGGTCGCGGGCCAGGGTCTGCCGGGCCAGCGAGCGCATGCTGCGATCGAGCAGGGCCGAGCCGTGGTGCGTCGGAATCACGACACCTAAACCGACCACGGTCCCCCCTCCGCTCCGTCAGCGACACCTGCATCGTCGCACCGCCGACGCGGCCGGCCCATGGGAAAACTGGCCAGCATCTATGTCCGAGCGTAGGACTTGATTCCGCGGCACGGATCTCCGGACCGGACGCCCACGGACCGCGCCGTCCTCAGGTTCAGGCCGCCGGACCACCGAACCAGCGGCCGGCGGCCCGTTCGAACGCCGCACGGTCGGGATCGCGGTCGCCTGCCCAGGCGACGATGCCGTCCGGTCGGACGAGCACCGCGCCCGATCCGAGGTCGTTCCTCGCCGGCCCGGCCACGTAGCGGATCCGGCTCCTCCAGCCCGTCGCCGGACCGCGCAGGGAGCGGTCGGTGCTGAAATCGAGCGCGACGCCCCGTCCGTCCGGCATCAGGTCGCCGAGGCGGGTGCCGTCCGCCAGGCGAAGGTCCGGGGCGTTGCGGCCGACCAGCGGCTGGTCGCTGCCGAGGTCGTGGCGGTTCGACAATCCCGACATCCGCTCGAACACGTAGGTCGTTCCGTCCCGGGTCCCCATCAGGTCGCGGATCAGTTCCTGGATCGCCGGGGCGTGCGAGCCCGGCCTCATCACCGCCACCTGGGCCCGCGACCAGTCGAGCACCCGGGCGCCGATCGGATGGCGCTCGTGGGTGTAGGTGTCGACAAGCCCGTCCGGCGCGTGCCCGTGCACGGCCGCCGCGAGCTTCCAGCCGAGGTTCATGGCGTCGCCGATGCCGAGGTTGAGTCCCTGCCCGCCCAGGGGAGAGTGGATGTGCGCGGCGTCGCCCGCGAGCAGGACGCGACCCTGCCGGTAGGTCGTCGTCTGCATCGCCCGGTCGGTGAAGCTCGAGGCGAGGTGGACGGCGCTCAGCGTCACGTCGGTGCCGGACAGCCGGCGCAGAACCGCCTGGATATGGTCGCGGGTCGGCTGCTGCGCGCGATCGAACGCGCCGCCGTCGAAGTCCATCATGCCGATGTGCCCTGCCAGGGGCGTCCGGAGATATATGCCGGCCGGCGTCAGCGTGAACCCGGGGCGCAGCTTCTCGGGATCGGCGATGGTGGCGTGCACGGCATATCCGGTGAACTGCGGCTCGGTGCCGGCGAAGTCGAAGCCCGCGAGCCCGCGCACCGCGCTGCGCCCGCCGTCGCAGCCGACCAGCCAGCGCGCCGCGTACGCGTGCTCGCCGGCCCGCGCGACCACGATCTCATCGTCCTGCGTGACGGCCGAGACCGTGACGCCGCGCCTGACCTCCACGCCGAGCTTGGCGGCCCGCTCGGACAGCACCGCCTCGACCGCTTCGAGGCTTGTCATCACTCCCTCCAGCGCCGGGCCGGCAAGCCGGAACGGCAGGGCGGCGACGTCCACCTTGGCCGGATCGAGCATCATGCCGGCGAAGTGGCCCACCGCACGAGGGGGCGGCGGCTCGTCCGCGTCGGGGTTCGCGCCGGGATCGTCGTCGACGCCCGACGCTGCCAGCAGCGGGTGCAGCATCCCGCGGCGGTAGAACGCCTCGACCGACCCGGCGGACAGGCCCCGCATCCCGAGCGGGTTCGCCTTCCGCGGCGAGTGCGGCTCCGGCTCCCGCTCAAGCACCAGGACGGAGCAGCCGGCGAGGCCGAGCTCGCAGGCGAGGAACAGACCGACCGGGCCGGCGCCCACGATCACCACGTCGTGCATCAGAGATCCCCTTCCCGAAGGCCGAACAGCGACAGGTCGATGGAGTCGGCCAGGGCCCGGTATCCCGCGTCGTTGCCGTGCAGGTGGTCACCGGCGTGGAAGTCCTCCCTGATCCGGCTGGGGCGGTCCGGGTCACGCCAGACGGCGTCGAAGTCCAGCACCGCGTCGAAGGCGCCGCCGGTGCGGATCCATTCGTTGACCGCCTGGCGTGCGCTCTCGCCCGCCGGTGTGTGGATCTCCGTGCCCCCGTAAGGCGCGATCGTGGTGGCGTAGACCCGCACGCCGCGCTCGTGCGCCCGGGCGATCAGCTGGCGGTAGCCCGCGATGACGTCGTCCGCGGTCACCGGCGCGCCGGGGAACATCTTCAGGAAATCGGTCAGCGGACTGTCGTCGTCGCGGGGGGCGAAGGAGATGACGATGTCGTTGCCGCCCACGGAGAGCACCACGTGGCCGAGGCCCGGCGTCGCCAGCACGTCACGGTCGAAGCGGGCCAGGGCGGCGGCCCCGATGCCGTCGTTGAGCATCCGGTTGCCGCTGATGCCCTGGTTGCAGACGTAGCCGGCCACGTCCCGCCCGGCGAGACGTTCGGCGAGCAGCTCCGGCCAGCTGTGGTTGGTGTCCGGGGTGGAGCCGGCACCGTCGGTGCGGGAGTCGCCCACCACGACGACGGCTCTGGCCGGGACGCCGGGGAGCAGCTCGACGGCGGAGATCAGGGCCCGCACCGGCAGAACCTCGGCGTTCGCCGGCAGGGTGGGGGCGGCGACGGCGTCGCCCGGGATCGTCCAGCCGGTCTCCAGGGCGGGGTCGTGGCAGGTGCAGGTTTCCACGCGCCCCGGCAGGTAGAGGCTGATGGACAGCTTGGCGAGGGCGGGCAGGGGCAGGTCGACCGGGTCGCTGAGGATCGGCGCGCCCGCCGGGACGGTGACAGCCGGCGCGCCGGAGAAGGTCAGCACGCGCTCGCTGCCCGGCCGCACCCCGCCGCCGGGCGCCGCGAGGCCGACCCGCGCCGCGCCGATGGTGCAGGGCGCGGTCCCGAACTCGTTGGTGAAGCGGATGCGCACCCGGCGGCCGCCGCCGCTGATGCGCACCACCTGGCGCAGGGTCACGTCGGCGAGGGGCGGGTGGTCGTCGAGCGAGCCGATCCCGTCGTGGGCCGCCTGGGGCGAGGCACCCCAGCTCCGGACCC
The DNA here is from genome assembly GCF_003947245.1 of Actinoplanes sp. ATCC 53533. NCBI lineage: Bacteria > Bacillati > Actinomycetota > Actinomycetes > Micromonosporales > Micromonosporaceae > Actinoplanes > Actinoplanes sp. ATCC 53533. Next base: position 118,091 of record NZ_QHHV01000014.1, read on the forward strand.
AGCCGGTGGCGTCGGTTGTCTCGGTCATCTGGTTGTCTCCATCTGTTCGTGGTGGTGGTGCGGCCTGCGAAGAGTGAGCCGGGCCGCTCACACGGGGCACACACGGCACTGACACGACCGCCCTGCGAAGATCGGGGAATGGATGGGGATGCGCGGCTTCGCGTCACGCTGCTCGGCGCCGTTCAGGTGTCCCGCGGTGATGCCGGCCTGCCCGTTCCGGGTGCGCGGTTGCAGGGCCTGCTCGCCCGGCTGGCGCTCGCCGGCGGCCGCGCGGTCGACCCGGGCGTGCTGGTCGACGCGATCTGGGCCGAGGACCTGCCGGCCGGCCCGGCCCACGCCCTGCAGACCCTCGTCTCCCGGCTGCGCCGGGCCCTCGGCTCGGCCGGCGACGTCGCGCAGGTCGCGGGCGGCTACCGGCTGGACGTGGCCGCGGCCGACGTGGACGCGCTGCGCTTCGAGCGGCTCGCCGCCGCCGGCCGGGACCGCCT
>NZ_QHHV01000150.1:0-15894 GCF_003947245.1 Actinoplanes sp. ATCC 53533
TGTTCAGCCGGCGAGGGCCGTGCGGGGGCGTGCCCAGTTCGGGGAATCGGGCCTGCCAAAGCGCTCGCAGTCGGGCAGGAAGCCACAGCTCGGGCCACATCTGGCGAAGAAGGTCGCCGTCGAGCCATCGGCTCAGGTTCTCGGTGGCCGTGGCCTGATTCAGCACAGTCTGATACATCACTTGCAGGTCGCCGGCATCGTCCAGGTCGTAGGTGCTGTCACCGGACCAGTCCAACGATCGATCGAGCACCACCAAGCCACTAACCGGGCCGTGCAGGTCAGCAAGGCTCGCCGGCACGACATAGTGCCGCTGGTCCGCATACCGTGAACCAGGCGCCATGCTTTCAGCCTTAGCTGTCTGCCTCACCACATCCATGACGATATGCCGCGCTCTACATGCGTCGCACCCTGCCGCGGTCGTTGCTGCCACGCCGAGGTAGCCGGGCCAACGATTCGCATCCCTAGTCCAGGAAGAATCATGACATCGGGGACGTGATAGCCGAAATTTCCAGGGGTAGCGCAGCGCCGACCTGCGCTTTCGCCCCGCAGGTGACATGCCGAACGGGCGGCCCTCGGAGTCGAGGACCGCCCGCTGCGCAGGTGGAGTTGTTTATTGGGCGGTCAGGTCGTAGAGGGTGACCCCGTCGACTGTCTGGCTCGTGAAGTTCGCGGCGACCCACTCGGCGATCTGCGAACTGTAGTTGCTGCCGCCCGAGTTGATGCCGCCGCCGAAGCCTCCGCCGCCGATGAAGTAGTGGATCTTTCCGTCGGCCACGTACTGCTGGAACTGGGCGAGCGTCGGGGAGGGGTCGCTGCCGTTGAAGCCGCCGACCGCCATCACCGGGTCGCCGGTGGCGAGCTGGTAGCCCGAGGCGTTCTGCGAGCCGACCGCCGCGGCGACCCAGTTGTACTGGTCCGCGTCCGCGTCCAGCAGGGACTTCATCTGGTCGCTGACGGTGGCCGCGTTGAGCAGGCCACCCATGCCGCCACCGCCACGCATCCCGCCACCCCGCGCGGTGCCGCCGGGCGCCGCGCCGCCGCCCTGAGCCGTGCCGCCCTGAGCCGTGCCGCCCTGAGCCGTGCCGCCCTGAGCCGTGCCGCCTTGGGTGGTGCCTCCTTGGGTGGTGCCGCCCTGCTGGGTGCCGCCTCCCGGGAAGCCGCCGCCGCCCTGGAAGCCGCCGCCGGGCGCGCCCATGCCGCCCGGGAAGGCGCCGCGCTGACCGCGTCCGCCACCGCCCATGCCGCCGCGTCCGCCGAAGCCGCCGCCCTGGGAGGCCGGGCCGGCGGAGGGGATCGAGCCGGTGTGCGGTTCCGATGCCGTCTGCACGGCGTAGGCGGCGGGTCCGGCCAGCACCGCGGCCAGCGCGAGGCCCGCGGTCGCCACGGCGATCCGGGCCGGCAGGCGCAGCGCGGCGAGCACGCCGAGCGCCGCCACGATGCCGCCGGCCAGGACGACCCAGCGCAGCCAGGGCAGGAAGTCGGCGCTGCGGCCGAGCAGCTGGTACGACCACCAGGCGCTCACCGCGATCGTCGCCGCCAGCGTCAGCGCCGCGAAGATGTTCCGCCGGCGCCGCCAGAGCAGCACCGAGCCCATGCCGACCACCGCGCCGATCGCCGGGGCCAGCGCCACGGTGTAGTACGCGTGGAAGATGCCCTGCATGAAGCTGAAGACCGCCGCGGTGATGAGGAGCCAGGCGCCCCACAGGATCAGCCCGGCCCGCAGCCGGTCGGTGCGGGCCGCCCGCAGCGTCAGCACCAGGCCGGCGACCAGCGTGATCAGCGCGGCCGGCAGCAGCCAGGAGACCTGACCGCCCTGCGCGCTTTCGAACATGCGCAGGAAGCCGCCCTCGCCCCCCATGCCTCGGCCTCCGCCGCCACCGACACTGCCGACCTCCTCGCCGTTGAGCCGGCCCAGGCCGTTGTAGCCCAGGGTCAGCTCCAGCAGGCTGTTGTTCTGCGAACCGCCGATGTAGGGGCGCATCGAGGCCGGCACCAGCTCGACGACCGCGATGTACCAGCCGGCCGAGACGACCACCGCCAGACCCGAGAGCAGCAGCTGCCCGATCCGCTTACCCAGCTTCGGCGGGCCGGCGAACAGGTACGCCAGCGCGTACGCGGGCACCACCAGCAACGCCTGCAGCATCTTGGTGAGGAAGCCGAAGCCGACGAACACCCCGGCCAGGACCAGCCACTTCGTCGAGCCGTTCTCGATGGCCCGCACGGTCGCGTACGCACCGGCCACCATCAGCAGCACGAGCAGCGCGTCGGGGTTGTTGAACCGGAACATCAGCACGGCCACCGGGGTCAGCGCCGACACCGCACCGGCGAGCAGGCCGGCCGCGGGGCCGTACCAGCGGCGGACCGTGGCGAACAGCAGCCCGACCGTCGCGACACCCATCAGCGCCTGCGGCACCAGGATGCTCCACGAGCTCAGGCCGAAGATCCGCACCGACAGGGCCATGATCCAGAGTGAGCCGGGGGTCTTGTCGACCGTGATCGAGTTCGCCGCGTCGGACGAGCCGTAGAAGAAGGCCTTCCAGCTCTCCGAGCCGGCCTGCACGGCGGCCGAGTAGAACGCGTTGCCCCAGCCGGAGGCGCCGAGGCCCCAGAGGTAGAGGACGCCGGTGAGCGCCAGCAAGGCGAGCAGCGAGGGCCGTACCCACGGCGCGTCGTCCGCGCGACCGCGGAAGAAGGCCGACCAGCGGGACCGGGGACGATCCGGCGGTGGTGGCGCGGCCGGTGGCGGACCGGCCGGCGACACCACCGGCGGTACGGGCAACGTCGTGGTCATCGAGGGTTCCTTAGGGCAGGCGGAAGCACTGACCTTTCGACTTTCTTCCGCCTGCCTGTCGGCTGGTTAGGCCATTACTGTGTGCCTGCTGAAAGTCCGTCAGGTCAGGCCGCGCGCCGTTTCGTCGCCGCCGCAGCGAGCCTGTCCAGCACCCCGACGGTCGGTTCCCAGCCCATGCACGCGTCCGTGACGCTCTGCCCGTACGCCAGTTCTCCGCCCAGGTTCTGCCGGCCCGGGATCAGGAAGCTCTCCAGCATCACGCCCTTGATGCCCTGCTGCCCGGCCTCGAGCTGGCCGGCCACGTCGTCGGCGACGATCGGCTGGCGCAGGTGGTCCTTGTTGCTGTTGCCGTGCGAGCAGTCGACGACGACCCGCTCCGGCAGGCCCGCGTCGCGCAGCAGGCCGAGCGCGGCGTTGACGTCCGCGGCGCTGTAGTTCGGGCCCTTGCCGCCGCGCAGCACCAGGTGGCAGTCCGGGTTGCCGGTGGTGTGCATGATCGCCGGGGTGCCGGAGATGTCGATGCCGGGGAAGACGTGCCGCCCCGCCGCGGCGTTGATCGCGTCGATGGCGGTGGAGATGCTGCCGTCCGGCCGGTTCTTCATGCCGATCGGCATGGACAGACCCGAGGCCAGCTGGCGGTGCACCTGCGACTCGACGGTCCGGGCGCCGATCGCGCCCCAGGCCACCGTGTCCGCGATGTACTGCGGGGTGATCGGATCCAGGAACTCGACGCCGACCGGCAGCCCGCGGCCCAGCACCTCCAGCAGCAGCGCCCGGGCGACCCGCAGGCCCTTGCTGACGTCGCCGGAGCCGTCCAGCCCGGGGTCGTTGATGAGCCCCTTCCAGCCGACGGTCGAACGCGGCTTCTCGAAGTACACCCGCATCACGATCAGCAGGTCGTCGGCGAGCCGGTCGGCCTCGACGCGCAGGCGGTCGGCGTATTCCGTGGCGGCGACGGGGTCGTGCACGGAACACGGGCCGACGACGACGAGCAGGCGGGGATCTCGGCCGTCGAGCACGGCCTCCACCTGCCGGCGGCTGTCCAGCACGGTCGCCGACAGCTCGTGGGTCAGCGGCAACTCGTGATGGAGCAACGCGGGGCTCATCAGCGGCACGATGGTCTCGATGCGCTGGTCGCTGACCCGCTGCACCTCGGGGATGGTCACAGCTGTCTTCTCCTCCGCCGGGGCCCGGGGCCGGCGGCCCGGGCGTGGCCGGCTGTTTTCGAACAAACGAAAAGGCAGCGACGAATGTCGCTGCCTCGGCCGGCCCTACGGAGGTGTCTCAGGTCATGGGATCATGGCTGAGGCACCGGCGGGAGCCGGCCTCGTAAACCACTGATACGCCAAGGACACGCGGTGAGTTTAGCTCATCGGGGCGCCCGGGTGTCCGTCAGCCGGGGTATGGGCACGTGCAAGTTGCTGTGCTGCGATTGAACACATGAACAACGCGAGCGCGCCGTACCTGCTGGACGGCCTGGCCGAGCTCCCGCCGGCACGGCGTAGACAGGCCGTGGCGGCGGTCGTGCTCCGGGTCTGGGAGACGCCGTCCGTCCTGCTGGATGAGATATCCCCGACGCAGGCGCTGACCGCGATCGCCGCGATCGCGGCCGGGCTGCCCGGCGCGGCGGCCCGGCCCTGGCTCGACGACCGCCTGCTGGCGGCGGCCTGCCCGGAGGTGACGAGCGAGCTGGCCGGCCGGGCGCTGTGCGCGCTGGACGTGATCGTGGGCCGCGACCGCGAGTCGGTGCCGCTGGAGCTGCACGTGACCGACGGCGAGGCCGCGGGCGCGCTGCTGGAGGACCTGCGAGACGTGCTGATGGAGGGCCTGCGCCGGGGCGCCTGACGATCAGCGGGCGGCGGCGTGCTGCGGGGCCCAGGCCATCGTCGTGGTCATCGGCAGGCGGACGGCGAACTCCGTGCGGCCCGGCACGCTGCGCACCGAGACCGTGCCGCCGTGCGCGGTCACCACCGCGTGCACGATCGAGAGCCCGAGGCCCGTGCTGCCCGCCGCCCGGGAGCGGGAGCTGTCCCCGCGGGCGAACCGCTCGAAGATGTGCGGCTGCAGCTCCCGCGGGATGCCCGGACCGTAATCGGTCACGGTCAGCAGCGCCGCGCCCGCGCGCTCGGTCACCCCGACCGTCACGATGGTGCCCTCCGGCGTGTGCGTGCGGGCGTTGGCCAGCAGGTTTACCAGCACCTGGTGCAGGCGCTGGGGATCGCCGGTGACGGTCACCGGCTCGTCCGGCAGGTCGAGCTGCCAGTTGTGCTGAGGACCGGCGGCGTGCGCGTCGCTCACCGCGTCCACCACCACCATCGTCAGGTCCACCGGGTCCTGGGCCAGCGGGCGGCCGGCGTCCAGCCGGGCCAGCAGCAGCAGGTCCTCGACCAGCGAGGTCATCCGCTTGGCCTCCGACTCGACGCGGCGCAGCACGTGGCTGATCTCGTCCGGGACCGGCTGGCGGCTGCGCCGGCTCAGCTCGGCATAGCCGCGGATCGCGGCCAGCGGCGTGCGCAGCTCGTGGCTGGCGTCCGCGACGAACTGCCGGACCTGCATCTCGCTGGCGTGCCGGGCCTCCAGGGCGCTGCCGACGTGGTCGAGCAGCCTGTTCAGCGCCGAGCCGACCGCGCCGACCTCTGTGCCCGGGTCGGTGTCCACAGCGGGCACCCGCTGCGCGAGGTCGACCTCACCCCGGTCGAGCTCCAGCTCGGAGACCCGGGTCGCGGTGGCCGCGACCCGATACAACGGCTTGAGGGTACGGCGAATGATGAACGCCCCCGACCAGCCGGCCACGAACAGCGTCACCAGCACGACGCCACCGGTCACGAGAGCGACCGCGAGCAACGTCGACTGGGTGTCCGCCAGCGGCACGGCGGCGACGACCACACCGTTGGTGGTGGGCCGGGAGACGACGCGATAGTCGCCGTAGCTGCCCAGGTCGATGTCTATCGGGTCGTTCGTCGAATTGAGCGCGCTGAGTTGAGCGACGGTGGCGGGCGGGAGGTCCGTGTAGTCGTTTTCGTAGTCACCCTCCGTGTTCGCCTTGAGGATGACGATTCCGCCGATAGGCGTGCCGCTGGTCCCGGTGAACTTCAGGAAGATGGACTTCGTCGGGGCGCCGGGCGGGGGCTTGGCACCGAACCGGTCGCCAGCGCCGGGAGGAGGCGCGCCGTTGTACTGCCTGTCTCCTGGCGGGAGGTTGCCGGGCTTGCCCTGCACCCGGTTTGCGAACTCCTGCAGCTGCGAGTCGAGCCGTTTGTAGAGGGTCTCGTGCAGGTAGATCTCGGCTGCGCTGCCGACCGCCAGACCCAGGACCACGAGCAGCGTGATCATGATCGCGATGAGCCGGGTGCGCAGCGGCCAGCTCGCCGGTCTGCGCCATCGTGGTTTCATCTGGACCGCCTAGGCCGAGTTAGCGAACTCAGTTCGCGGGCTTCAAGACATAACCCGCTCCGCGCATGGTATGGATCATAGGGTCGCGGCCGGCGTCGATCTTCTTGCGCAGGTACGAGATGTAGAGCTCCACCACGTTCGCCTGGCCGCCGAAGTCGTAGTTCCACACCCGGTCCAGGATCTGGCTCTTGCTCAGCACCCGGCGCGGGTTGCGCATCAGATAGCGCAGCAGCTCGAACTCGGTGGCGGTCAGCGTGACCAGGGTGTCACCGCGGCGCACCTCGTGGCTGTCCTCGTCCAGGCTCAGGTCACCGACGATGAGCTGCGAGTCGACCCGCATGGGCGAGCGGCCCATCCGGCGCATCAGGCCACGCAGCCGGGCGACGACCTCCTCCAGGCTGAACGGCTTGGTGACGTAGTCGTCGCCGCCCGCGGTGAGCCCGGTGATCCGGTCCTCGACGGAGTCCTTGGCGGTGAGGAAGAGCACCGGCACCTCGGGCGACTCGCCCCGCAGCCGGCGGAGCACCTCGAGGCCGTCGATGTCGGGCAGCATCATGTCGAGCACGACGGCGTCGGGGCGGAAGTCGCGGGCGGTCCGGACGGCGGTCTGCCCGTCGCCGGCGCTGCGCACGTCCCAGCCCTCGTATCGCAGGGCCATCGAGAGCAACTCGGCCAGGGTGGGCTCGTCGTCGACCACCAGCACCCGGACGGGGCCGCCGTCGGGCCGCCGGAGCTCCGTGCCGCTGTCTGCGTTCGCCATCGTCATGCCCCTACTGTGGTGGGCCACGCTTTGCGCCGCCTTTTCGTTTCCTGTGTAGCACCTGTGTGTCCCGAACACAGGTGCTCCATGGTTTTGGCACAGCGTCATGACACCGTCACCCGCCATCGTGATCGGCATGACGGACATGATGATCTCCCGTTCCCCGGCGTTCCCGAGCAGCCCGGCCCCGGCGGGCGGGCGCGCGCGGTGGTGGCGGCGCGGCACCGGGGCGACCCTGGTCGCGGCCCTGGCCCTGGCGGCTGTGCTGGGCCCGCCGCTGGCGCCGGCGACCCGGCTCGGCGCCGGCGAGCTGGTGGGCTTCTCGACGGTGAGCGCGGCGGACACGATCACCAGCAGCGACGTGCTCGCCGAGGTTCCGGCCGCGGGTCGCGGCAGGGAGCGTGTCGGAAACGGACTAAAGGCCTAAAACTCCGCATACTAGCCCGCGTTGTGCTGGCCGGGTGAGCGGAGGAACGCGTGCGATTGGGCCGTCTCGGAGGCGCCGTCGCGGCGCTCGCCCTCATCGTGTGGTCCGCGGTGCCGGCGGCGGCGCAGGGGTCCTACCCGCCCGGCATCGATGCCGACACGATCCGGACCGCGAGCCTGGGCACGGCCACCATCGCGGCGGGCGGCGCCCACTCGTGCGCCCTCACCAGCATCGGCGAGCTCTACTGCTGGGGCGACGACTCGTCCGGGCAGCTCGGCGACGGCCCCGCCGCGCACTCCTTCGGCCAGGCGGTCCTCGCGCTGCGCGGCGCGGTTCAGGTCGACGCCGGCAAGGCGCACACCTGCGCGGTCGACCTCCGCGGCGCGGCGCACTGCTGGGGCGACGACTCCGCCGGGCAGCTCGGCGACGGGACGGCGACCGACCGGGACGCCCCGGTCGCGGTGACCGGGCTGGCCGGCCGGAACCTGGTGGAGATCGCCACCGGCGCCCGGCACACCTGCGCGGTGGACGACGAGGGCGGCGCCTGGTGCTGGGGCGACGGTTCGCACGGCCAGCTCGGCGTGCCGGGGCTGCGAGGGTCGGTGGTGCCGGTCCGGCTCGGCACGCGGAGCGGCATGCGTGGCCCGGTCGTGGACATCGCCGCGGGCCGGGACACCACCTGCGCCGTGACCGCGGCCGGTGCGGCGTTCTGCTGGGGCTCGGACGCGTACGAACAGCTCGGAACCCGCGGCCACGGTGATCGCGACGAGCCGGTGGCGGTCGCCGCGATCGGGCCGATGCGCGGCAAGGTTCGCGAGGTCACGGTCGGCGGGACGCAGGCCTGCGCGCTCGGCGCCGAGGGGCGGGCGTCCTGCTGGGGCACCAGGGGGCTCGGATCGGGCACGCGTGGCACCAAGGCCGAGCCGGTCGGTGTCGCCCTGAGCGCCGCGCTCGGCGAGGTGACCGCCGGCGGCGAGCACACCTGCGGGCTGGACCGGGGCGGCCGGGCATTCTGCTGGGGTGAGGGAGCGGACGGCCGGCTGGGCAGCGGGCGCTCGGTGGCCCGGGCGGTGCCCGTCGGCGTCACGGCCGGTGGCACGCTGCGCGATCTGGACGCCGGCGAGGAACACAGCTGCGCCTTCGACACCCGGGGGTACGCGTACTGCTGGGGAGCCGGCGCCGACGGGCAGTTGGGCGCGGGCAGCACCGCGGCGAGTGCTGTGCCCGTACCGGTGGCGGGTCTGCCCCGGCCGCCCGGCGCCGCGACCGGCGTCCGGGTGCGTGCCCTCGACGGCGGCCTGCGGGTCGAATGGCGGCCGCCCGCGGACCTCGGCTCCGGGGAGTTCACCTACTACTGGGCGACGACCGCCGGTTACGAGTCCGGTTGCACGCTCACCGTCGCCACCGCCGCGGGCTGCGAGCTGACCGGGCTGCGCAACGACCGCGAGTACGACGTCGCGGTGGTGGTGCGCACCGGCGATGGCATCACCGTCGGCGGCTTCGTCACCGCCACGCCCGCTGCTGCCGCTCCGCTGCCCTCTGGTTCCCCGGCGCCGCGCCGGATGACCGCCTCCGTCCTGCCCGGGGCGGCCGGCGGGCTGCCGGTCACCGGGCTCAGCCCGATCGCGCTGGTCGCGCTCGGCACCCTGCTGCTCGGCGGGGGACTGGCCGCGCTGCTGGTCCGCCGCTCATGAGCTCGCGAGGGTCCCGGCCGGCGAGTCCGCGGTCGCCGGGACATGGGCGCCCGAACCGGAGGTGCCGTCGCGGGAGGCCCTTCAGCCAGGCATTCTGTGCCGCGAGGTTCGCGGAATAGGGTGAATTGTCGGGAAGTTTAGGGCCTTGGAACACTCGCCGTTCGGGAGATGTTGTGCCAGCGTTGGCTTCAGTCGCCGGCGCGAGCGTGTGGGGAGCGGGTCGTGGATCTTTTGGAGGAGTACCGCAGGGCCAATTTCTTCTTCGAGTCCGGCGATCCCCTCGGGGCGGCCCGGCTGCTGGAACCGATCGTCGAGGCCGAGCCGCACAACGCCGCCGTACGGCAGCTCCTGGCCCGGGCCTACTTCAACTCCGCGCAACTCGGCGGGGCGGAGGCGCAGCTCCGGACGCTGATCGAGCATGATCCGTCCGACCACTATGCGCACCACGTGCTCGGCCGGACCCTTGAAAGGGCCGGCCGCTTTCGTGAGGCCCTGCCACACCTGCGCCTGGCCGCGGCGATGCACAGCCACGGCGACTACACCGAGGCGCTGCGGCGGGTCGAGACCTGGCTGGGCAAGCACGACGGCGGAATAGGATCCCAGGCGTGAAGATCAAGCTGGACCTGCACGACATCTTCAACAAGGGCACCCAGATCGACAAGGCCCTGCGCGATGTCATCGACGAGGCCATCCAGAAGAAGGCCACGCTCGTCGAGATCATCCCGGGCAAGGGATCGGGTGCCCTGAAGAAGAAGGTCATCCGCTTCCTGGACCAGAAGGAGATCAAGCAGCTCTATCACCGGATCGAGAAGGACGGCGACAACTGGGGGCGGCTGTTCGTGCACTTCAAGTTCGAGTCGTCGCAGGGCAAGGGGCGGCGCGGCAGGTAGGCGTCACAGGGTGTAGGTGTGCGCCACGGCCAGCATCTCCGAGCTGTGCGAGCCCAGGACCCCCACCTCTGGCGGGCGGGCCCGGAAGCCCGGCACGGTGGCGAGGCCGTCGCTCGCGTCCATCGCGCGCAGCCGGAGCGGGGTCCTCGCGGGCACGGTCAGGGTCACCTCGATGCCGTCCGGCGGCGGCGCGTGGAACACGAAACCGAAGCCCCACGGGCCGCCGGCCGTCCGGTCCGTGGGCACCTCGCGGCCGGAGACCGTGGCCGCGGTGACGGTCGCCTCGGCGTTCACGTGCAGGGTGATCAGCCGCACCGGTCGCCGGGGGGTCAGCCGGAAGGTGACCGTCCGCAGGTCGCCGGTCGTGGTGTCGGCGGAGGGCGTCAGCGTCGGGGCCGGCAACTGCACCGGCTGCGCCGGACCGGCGAGGAGCTCCTCCGGGCCGAAGGCGGGCAGGGTGTCGGTCACCGGCGCCCGGTCGCCGGACACGTACTGCGCGGTCCACCGCTGCGGTTTGCTCTCCGCGCTCAGCCAGCGGGCCTGGCCGGTGTCCGTGTCCAGGGCGTACATCAGGTGGGTGGGTGCCGGGTGCGCCGCGTCGAAACGGTCCACGGTCAGGCCGGCCCCGATGCAGGCGACCGCGGTGAGCGCCGCCGCCAGGGCCGGCGCCGCGCCGCGCCGGCGGGCCCGCGCCGCCACCATGGCACGCTGCCCGCCGGCCTCGGGGTGCAGCAGGTCGACGACCGGCAGGAGGGCCAAGGCCAGCAGCGTCGCGATGAGGGCGCCGGAGCCGCCGAGCGCCAGGCCCAGGGCCGGGAAGAACATGACCGTCGTGGGCAGCAGCACCACCACCGCGATGGCCGCGCCCAGCGTCACCACGAGCACGGACCACCAGCCGCGCAGCAGCACCGCGGCGATGCCCGTGAGCGCACCCGCCAGCGCCGGCAGCGCCGCGAGGTAGGAGCCGCCCGGCGCCAGCGCGGCCAGCGCCAGGCCGAGCACCGCCAGCCAGCCGAGCCCACCGAAGGCCAGCGCCGCCGGGCTCAGCCGGCGCCGCAGCAGCGCGTACCAGGCGAAGACGATCGTCGCGGTCAGCGCACCGATCGCCAGCCGGTACCAGAACGGCCGGTACGGGTCGATGAGCTGTTCGGCGTACCCCGGCCGGATGAGTTTCAGCATCGCCCAGAGCAACTGGGCCGCCACCGGGGTCGCGAGGAGCGGCAGCACCGCGAGCACGAAGCCGCCCGCCAGCCGCCCGCCGGTGACCAGCCCGCGGCGCCGGGCCAGCCAGCCCAGCGCCAGCACGGCCACCAGCGCGAGCGCGGCCAGCGGCCAGGTCAGCGTGCCCGGGTAGACCGCCAGGCCGCCCGGCACGGGGAAGTAGGTGGCGTCGCCGTCCGAGCGCAGCGCCGGCAGGTCGCGCCCGCCGAGGTCGCGGGTCAGCGCCAGGGCGTTGGCGCCGAGGTGCTGCAGGCTGTCCCGGTCCAGTGCCGCCGGGGTGTCGCCCGGCGAGTGATAGACCGCCGCGCCGTCGATGTAGGCGCTGTTGAACCCGGTGAAGCCGGCCTCGCGGAACGGGGTGAAATCGGTGTCGTTGGGCAGCAGCCGGTAGACCTCCACCGCGAACGAGGTGCCCACCGGTTTCGGCGCCCCCGCGTAGACCCCGGTCAGGCGCGCGTTGCCCGCCGCGGTCTCGAACATGATCGCCGGACCGGTGCTGCCGCGGGCCTCCAGGTTGAGCACGATGCCGCCGCCGCGGGCCAGCGGATGCTGGTCGACGAAGGCCTGGGCGCCGCACACGCACGCCTCCTCGGCGTCGGTGAGGACGAGCACCACGTCGTTGCGCAGCCGCGGGCCGGTCGCCAGGGCCCGGGCCGTCTCCAGGATCGCCGCCGTGCCCGAGCCGTCGTCGTTGCCGCCCGGCGAGGTCTGCGCCGAGTCGTAGTGCGCGACCAGGAAGATCCGCCCGGTCGGCGCCGTGCCGGGCAGCAGCGTCACCACGTTGCGCACCCGGGCCAGGCCGATCCCGCCCGCGCTGGCCGACAGCTCGCCGCCCTGGACCGAGACCGTCTCCTGCACCTCGGGGTCGAGACCGAGGCCGCGGAGGGTGGTCAGGAGATGGCCGCGGACCGCGTCGGCGGGCGCGCTGCCCGCCACGTGCGGCTCGGCGGCGATGGCCTGGATCTGCTGGAACGCGCGGCCGGCGCTGAACTCGGCGGCGGGCGCGCCGGCACCCCGCGCGGCGGGTGGCCGCACGGAATGCAGCGCCGCCGCCGCGACGACCAGCAGCACCACGACCGCCGCCAGCGCCGCGCCCACCCGGTGAACGGGGCGGGTCAGGGCCCGCGACGCGGCCTCGAGCCGGGGTACGCCCACGTGAACCTCCCGCACAACAGTGACCCATGACATCTAATCGGCTGCGGCCGCGCCCGGGTACCCCGTGGAACTCCCCGACCGGTGACATAACTTGGTCCGGTGACCGCCCCGCTCGACCCCCCTGCCGTTTTCGCCGAGTTCATCGATCGGGTCGCCTGCTACGACCCGACGCCCGAGACCGGCCCCGCCGCCGTGCTCGGCCTGCGTACCGCGCTCGGGGAGGCGACGTTCCAGGTCAGTGATCATGTCGTGCGGGCGATGTGCCGGGCCCTGGAGGCATACCGGGATCCGGCCGACCGGGGCACCTGCACCGGCTGCGGCAGCCGCCGGCTGGACGAGAATCTGCACTGCGGCGACTGCGGCCGGCTGCACGGCATCCTCGGTCAGGTGATCGCCGAGCACGCCCGCCGGGTGGCCGAGGATCAGTCGTACGGGCCGCCGGCGTGACCCGCGCCGCCGCCGCCCGCATCCGGTGTTGTGCGCCCGCATCCGGTGGTGGACTATCAGCGGGTCAAGCCCGAAGGAGTCGAGCCATCAACCGTTTCCACCGCGCCGGAGCCGCCGTCATGCGCACCCCGTCGTGCGGGGTGGCATGGTGAGCGGGCGTGCTCTCGCGGCGCCACCCGCGGCGTTGACTGTCCCGGAGCGGCTGCGCATCCTGCTGGTCGAGGACGACGAGGGCGACGCCTTCCTGGTGAAGGAGTTGCTCGCCGAGGCGGGTGCGCTGTTCGACCTGCGGGTGGCGACCAGCCTGCGGGAGGCCCGGCCGATGATGCGCGGCGTGCAGTGCGTCCTGCTCGACCTGGGGCTGCCGGACGCCGAGGGCATCGACGGGCTGCGCAAGCTGCTCGCGGTGGCCGGCAGCGCCGCGGTCTGCGTGCTCACCGGCCGCTCCGACGAGCACCTGGGTGTCGCGGCGGTCGCCGAGGGCGCCCAGGACTACCTGGTCAAGGGCCAGGTCGACGGCGTCCTGCTGGTCCGGGCCCTGCGGTATGCGGTCGAGCGCAAGCGCGCCGACGAGAACACCCAGCGGCTGCGTGAGGTGGAGCTGCGCCAGGCCGAGTCGGCTCGGCTCGAACGCGGCCTGCTGCCCCAGCCGCTGATGCAGACCACCGCGGTGGCGGTGCACACGTTCTATCGCTCCGGGCGCGCGCTGGGCCTGCTCGGCGGCGACTTCTTCGACGTGGTGCAGGTCGGCCCCGACCGGCTGCACGTCATCGTCGGCGACGTCTGCGGGCACAGCGTGGACGAGGCGGCCCTCGGCGTCGAGCTCCGGGTGGCGTGGCGGGCGCTGGTGCTCGGCGGCGTGCCCGAGGACAAGATTCTCGGCGCGCTGGAGCAGGTGCTGATGAGCGAGCGGCGGGCCCGGGAGATCTTCGCCACTGTCGCCTCGGTGGTGTTCGATCTGAGCGCCGACCGGGCAACAGTACGGCTGGCCGGCCACCCACCGCCGGTGCTGCTCAAGGACGGCCGGGCCGAGCCGGTCGACGCCCGCCGCGGCATCGTGCTGGGGGTCAAGCCCACCCCCACCCCCGCGACCGACGTGGAGCTCTCCGGCGATGACTGGTCCTTGCTGATGTATACCGACGGACTTATCGAGGGGCACACCGGCGTGGGCAACGAGCGCCTCGACGTCGACGGGCTGTGCGGGGTGCTGGCCGAGCCGGCCGCCGCCCAGGTGCCGCTGCCCGCCCTCCCGGCCTGGCTGGTCGGCCGGGCCGAGCAGGGCAACGGCGGTCCGCTCGCCGACGACGTGGCGATGCTGCTGATCTCCCGGGGCGGCGGCCGATGAGCGTGTTCAGCCTCCGCGCCTGGACGCTGCGCCGCCGGGTGGTCGCCCTGTCGGTGACGGTCGCGCTGGTCCTGACGATCCTCGGGGTCTTCGCCGCGCTCACCGCCGCGAACAGCAACCGGCACATCGACACCATCCTGGACCGGACCGGCCCGATGCGGTCCGCGGGCGAGAGCCTCAGCACCGCGGTGGTCGATCAGGAGACCGGCATCCGCGGGTATGCGATCAGCGGTGAACAGGACAACCTGTCGCCGTACAACGATGGTCTGGCCGCCCAGAACAGGCTCCTCGCCGAGATCGACCGGCTCAACGGCCCCGACGGTGACCCGGCCGTGCGGGCCTCGACCGAGCTGGTGCGGCAGCGGGCCGACCAGTGGCGGGCCGTCGTCGCGATCCCGGTGCTCAACGCCGTCCGCGACCAGGGGCCGGAGGCCGGCCAGGCGCTGATCGAAGCGGCCGACACCAGTCAGTTCGACGCGCTGCGGGCGTCGATCGGCGAACTGCAGCAGGACATCCTGGTGGTGCGCGATCAGTCCGCGGTGGCGGCGAAGCGCACCGGCACGGTGCTCGTCGCGCTGGAGATCTTCGCCGCGGTGGTGGTCATTCTGGCCGGGGCGATCCTGTTCCTGCTGCTCGACCGCCTGGTCAGCCGGCCGGTGACCGAGCTGGCCGAGCAGGTCCGCGAGGTGGCCGACGGCGCCTACGGCAAGCACATCACCAGCCGGGGCTCACCCGAGCTGCGCACCCTGGCCGCCGACGTCGACGGGATGCGCCGGCAGATCGCGGCCGAGCTGAGCGAGGTGCGCGAGGCCCGCGAGCAGATCGAGTGGGTCAACGACCAGCTCAAGCAGCAGGCCGAGGAGCTGACCCGGTCCAACCGCGACCTCGAGCAGTTCGCCTACGTGGCCTCGCACGACCTGCAGGAGCCGCTGCGCAAGGTGGCCAGCTTCTGCCAGCTGCTGCAGCGCCGCTACGCGGGCCAGATGGACGAGCGGGCCGATCAGTACATCGCTTTCGCGGTCGACGGCGCGCAGCGGATGCAGCGCCTGATCAACGACCTGCTGGCGTTCTCCCGGATCGGCCGGCTCACCGCCGGCTTCACCGACGTGCACCTGGACCAGGTGCTGACCGAGGTGAAGTCGCAGCTCGAAGCGCGGGCCGGCGACGACGCCGAGATCACCTGGGCCGACCTGCCGACGGTGGAGGGCGAGGAGCCGCTGCTCACCACGCTCTTCGTCAACCTGATCGGCAACTCGCTGAAGTTCCGCCGCCCCGACGTCGCGCCGGTCATCCGGGTCACAGCGTCCCTGGTGGGCGAGGAATGGCAGCTCAACGTCCGGGACAACGGCATCGGCATCGAGGCCGAGTTCGCCGACAAGGTCTTCGTGATCTTCCAGCGGCTGCACGCGCGGGACGCGTACGAGGGCACCGGCATCGGGCTGGCGATCGTGAAGAAGATCGTCGAATACCATGGCGGGCGGATCTGGCTCGACCTGGACGTCGCCGAGGGCACGTCGATCTATTTCACGTTGCCCCTGCTGGCCGGCGTGCCGGTGGCGGAGCCACGGAAACAGGACGAGGTCGTGGCATGACACCAGGCGAACGCGCCAAAGGAGGCTCGGCATGACCGGTGCGGTTCGACAGGACGGCACACCCATCGAGGTGCTGCTCGTCGAGGACGACCCGGGCGACGTGCTCATGACGCAGGAGGCGTTCGAGGAGCACAAGGTCCGCAACCGGCTGACCGTGGTGTCCGACGGCGCCGAGGCGC
>NZ_QHHV01000151.1:0-75317 GCF_003947245.1 Actinoplanes sp. ATCC 53533
GACCAGCACGTCGGGGATGAAGAGCCGGCGCGGGCTGAGCTGCACGTCGTTGGACTGGCTCACGAAGAGGTGGTCCGGACACGTCTGCTCGAGCGCGACACCCAGACGCATGGCGATGACCTGGTGGATGCTGGTCGGTGAAGGGGACACGTGCAGTGCTCCATCAATCAGTTCGCGGCGCACACCGTCGTCGGGCAGGGCGTCGAGATCGTCGACGGTCCAGCCGCCCTCGGGCGGCGCACCACTGAGCGCGGCGGTCATCGTGAACCTCCTCACCGCGTTGGGCAGTCCTAGCTCACAATACCGGACCGGACGGCTCGGGATCGGGGCCGAGCGGCGATCTTCACCCGACCTGCAGTACGCTCGTACTGCTAGAAGCATGTGTCCCGGAGAGGAGCGCCGGTCGATGGCGAAGATCAAGGTCAACAACCCGGTCGTGGAGCTCGATGGCGACGAGATGACCCGGATCATCTGGAAGCAGATCCGTGAGCAGCTGGTGCTGCCGTACCTCGACGTCAATCTTGAGTACTACGACCTGTCGATCCAGTACCGCGACGAGACCGACGACCAGGTGACCATCGACGCGGCCAACGCGATCAAGCGGCACGGCGTCGGCGTCAAGTGCGCGACGATCACCCCGGACGAGGCCCGCGTCGAGGAGTTCGGCCTCAAGAAGATGTGGCGGTCGCCGAACGGCACGATCCGCAACATCCTCGGCGGCGTGGTCTTCCGCGAGCCGATCATCATGTCGAACGTACCCAGGCTGGTGCCGGGCTGGACCAAGCCGATCATCATCGGCCGGCACGCGCACGGCGACCAGTACAAGGCGACCGACTTCGTCGTGCCGAGCGCCGGCAAGCTGACCGTCACCTTCACGCCCGAGGACGGCTCCGCGCCGATGGAGTTCCACGTCGCGGACTACCCGGGCGGCGGCGTCGCGATGGCGATGTACAACTACGACGACTCGATCCGCGACTTCGCGCGCGCCTCGTTCCGCTACGGCCTGGCCCGCGACTACCCGGTCTACCTGTCGACCAAGAACACGATTCTGAAGGCGTACGACGGCCGGTTCAAGGACCTGTTCGCCGAGATCTTCGAGACCGAGTTCGCCGACCAGTTCAAGGCGGCCGGCCTCACCTACGAGCACCGGCTGATCGACGACATGGTCGCCGCCGCCATGAAGTGGGAGGGCGGCTACGTCTGGGCTTGCAAGAACTACGACGGTGACGTGCAGTCCGACACCGTGGCCCAGGGCTTCGGCTCGCTCGGCCTGATGACCTCCGTGCTGATGACGCCGGACGGCCAGACCGTCGAGGCCGAGGCCGCGCACGGCACGGTCACCCGGCACTACCGGCAGTGGCAGAAGGGCGAGAAGACCTCGACGAACCCGATCGCGTCGATCTTCGCCTGGACCGGCGGCCTCAAGCACCGCGGCAAGCTGGACGGCACGCCGGCGGTCACCGAGTTCGCCGAGACGCTGGAGCGGGTCTGCGTGGAGACGGTCGAGGCCGGTCAGATGACCAAGGACCTCGCGCTGCTGATCTCCCGGGACGCCCCGTGGCTGACCACGGACGAGTTCATGAACGCGCTGGACGAGAACCTGGCGCGCAAGCTCGCCTGATTTCGAACCTGAAGGCCGCCGGCAGCAGCCGGCGGCCTTTTTTGCGCGAAATTTCCCCAAAAGGGGGGTTTGGGCGCGTAACTTCGGGGTACTCCTGTTCGTTTCTTTGATTAGAACGGATGACGGTCGCGTAGCGCTCCCAGTCGCCCGCCGGTCCGGCCGCCTTGTCCCGGGCGCCGATCGGTTCTGGGAACAGCGCGCGATCAGTAGGCGAGCTGCGCCTGCCGTCCCTTCCCTGCGGGGGGCCTTGTCCCGGGCCCCCCGCCCCCACTATTCGGCCATTTCTCGCGTGGCCGCATTTCGGCGCCCGGCGGGACGTCGGGTGCCGAAATGCAGACTTATCCGGCCGGCCCGGGGTCGCTCATTTAATCGCATTAACGAATGCGGCGGCGACCGGGCGGATCCCGGGGAACGACGCTCCCCGGGATCCGGTATCGGTTCAGCCGCGATAAAGCGTGGTGTGACGGAACGAACTGCTGGCGCCGTTGAAGCCGTACGTGCCGCGGTAGGCCCCCGGGCGGACGAACTCGCCGACCACGATGATCGAGTCGGCGCACGGACCCTCGCCGGCCCGGTTGGCCTGCAGGAGCAGGTCTTCGCCGATGAATCCGCCGGTGATGTTCCAGGGCGCGCCGCAGATTCCGGACGTGATCTGGCCGCCGGTCAGGCTGAAGGGGTAGGTGTTCGGGTTGATCTGGGCCTCGATCTCGAACGTCACGGCCGTGTTGTGCAGGGTCAGCTTGACGGTCGTGCTGACGGCCTCGGGCTCGGCGAAGGCCTGCTCGCGCGACTCGACCCGGGTGCCGTAGGGATCGAGATACGTGGTCCGTTCATGGACTTCAGTGGACATGTTTGCTCCCCAATCCGACTCAGGCCAGCAGCTCGGCGATTTCGACGCGCAGCAAGGAGCGCACGGTCTCGATGTGGTTGATGACGGTCGTCACCGACGAGCCGGCGAACAGCAGCCCGACCGCGACGTTGTCGAACGAGGTCACCAGCGACCCGGAGTCGCCCCCGGCCGACATGGCGGTGGTGATGATCTGGTCGCGGAAGCGGGCGACGCCGGCCGGACCGTAGTTGACGTCGACGGTGGCGTCGACGCTGATGATGCGCCCGAACGTCACGTTGGTCGTCCGGCCGGTCTTGCGGAGTTTGTCGCCGACGGCCACGTTCGCCTTGCGCCGCCATGCCCGCGGTGGTCCGTTGAAGGTGGCCTCGCGCGTCGCGTCACCGAATTCCACCGTACCGAGGGCCGCGTCGACGACGTTGTTGTGCCTCTCCAGCGGCACCTGCGGGGCGAACTGGATCGGGATGAAGCGGCTCAGGGTGGCGATCCGGTCGCGCGGGTCGGTGCCACCGTCGAACGGTCCAGGCTGGACGATCGCGCTGCCGATCGGGGCGGCGTTGCTCGCGGCCAGCACGTGGTTGTTGCTGAGCACGTAGTAGCGCGAGGGCATGCCCAGGCCGGGGGCGGGCGGGTCGGTGGTCGCACCGGGCAGGAAGTCGTAGACCACGCTGCCCAGCGTGCCCGCCGTGATGCCCACGTTGCCGATCGAGAAGCCCGACGGGCACGGGCGCATCCGGCGGCTCAGCAGCTGCGGCTCGGCCTCGATCAGGCCGGCCACGTCCGAGGTCGGTGCCTCCGTGCGACCCTCGGCGTGACGGTCGCTGAGCCGGACGAACAGGTCCGTGTCGGGGGCGCTGAGCCCCCGTTGCTGAGCGGAGACGTGGCCGATGGCGACTACGTCCGTCCGCGTGCCGTCCTCCAGCTGCCGCGGCACGACATCGCGGTTGGTGAGTGACGCTTCGGACACCTTGCTGGTGACGAAGACCAGCATCGCGGGCTGGCCGGTCGGCTCGCCGTTGGTCCACTTGACCCCGGAGCCGAAGCCGATCACATTCGAGACCGGGCGCGCGGGATCGAGCAGTTGGTTGTAGGCCTGTTCGCGAGCGGCTTCGCTCAGCCGTCCACCGGCGGGCCCGCGCATCAAGTCCTGTCTAGTCATGCTGACCGCCTCTCCTGAGCATGTGCTGACACGCGTCAGGGGGCCTGGGCGGTGACCTCCCCTATGGGAACGACTCGGACCGGTACTCCTTCGAGCACGTCGGGAATCGTCTCGCCGGGGGCCAGCTCCTGCAGAGCCACCTTGCGCTGCACGTAGACGTCGATGACCTCTGATCCCGTCTCGTCCCGGCCGGTTCCCACGCCGATCACGTTCGGAAGCGCCAGTAATGCGTTTTCGTGCCGATGGCGAATTGACCCGGCATCAGCCATCTGGAACTCCCGATTCATGCCGGTCCGGACCTGCCCCCCGGACCAGACGGAAAGAGATCAGTGCTTACTTCCGCCTATCGTTCTATGCCTTGGAGGGCACCGCCCGCAACCCTCCCGCAGGATTGCGACAGCCGCTATTCGAGATCTTCTTTTCAGTATTGGTGAACGTGCAGATCCCGCCCGCCCTTTACGATCTGTCCGACCTATTCTTTGACGAAATCCGGTCGCGTGTTCGCCAACGCGCGAAGCCAGCCTCGCGACGTGCGAGGCCGGCTCCGGTGCGGTGCGGCGATCAGATCGCGTCGCGAAGGGCCTGGGCCGCGGTCTCGGGGACGATGTCGTTCACGAAGGCGCCCATGGCCGATTCCGAGCCGGCCAGATACTTCAGCTTGTCCGCCGCGCGGCGGATGCTGAACAGCTGCAGGTGCAGGTAGCCCAGGTCGCGGCCCTCGCCGACGACCGCCTGGTGCCAGGCCGAGATGTAGGGCATCGGCTTGCCGAACAGGGCGTCGAAGCGGCGCAGCACGTCCAGGTAGAGCGGGCCGAACGCGTCGCGCTCCTGTTCGCTCAGGCCCGGTAGGTCGGCGACTTGCCGGTGCGGGGCGATCTGCACCTCGTACGGCCAGCGGGCGGCGGCCGGCACGTAGGCGATCCAGTGCTCGTTCGACGCCACCACCCGGACCCGGGCCTCCCGCTCGGCGGCCAGCACGTCCGCGTATAGGTTGCGCCCGCCGGTCCGCTCGGCGTGCCGCCCGGCCGCCCGCAGCATTGCCTGGGTGCGCGGCGGGACCATCGGGTATGCGTAGATCTGCCCGTGCGGGTGGCTCAGCGTCACGCCGATCTCGATGCCGCGGTTTTCGAACGGGAACACCTGCGCGACGCCCGGCATCGCGGACATCTCCGTCGTGCGGTCCGCCAGGGCGTCGAGCACCGTACGGACCCGGGCCGGCGGCAGCGAGCCGAAGGCGCTGTTGTGGTCGCTGGTGAAGCAGACCACCTCGCAGCGACCGACGGCCGGCCGGACCGGCACCATGCCGGTCAGCTCGGTGATCTCGTCCGGCGCGACCCGGTCGCTGAACGACGGGAACTGGTTTTCGAAGACCACCACGTCGTAGTCCGGCGCGGGGATCTCGCTGGCGAACTCCGGCGTCGACGGGCAGAGCGGGCACTTGTCGCTCGGCGGCAGGAACGTGCGGGTCTGCCGGTGTGCCGCGACCGCCACCCACTCGTCGACCAGCGGGTCGTACCGCAGCTGCGAGGTCGGCGGCGGGGGCGGCAGGTGCCGGGTGTCCGGCCACTTGTCCCGGCCCGCGTCCGGGGCCTCGTCGAAGTAGATGAGCTCGCGGCCGTCGGAGAGCCGGATCGAAGTCCTCTGAGAGATCATTGGGCGCTTACCACCATCAGCTCGTTCACCTGTTCCACCAGGACCGCACGTGCGGTCTCGTCCAGTTGGTCATCCGTGATGACCACGTCGGCGCGGTTCAGCGGCACGATCGAGGAGATGCCCACGGTGCCCCACTTAGTGTGGTCGGCGAGCACCACGAGCCGCTCTGCCGCTTCCACCAGTGCCCGGTTGACGTCCGCCTCCATGAGGTTAGGCGTCGTATAGCCGGCCCGTTCGCTCATTCCGTGCACGCCCAGGAACAGCACGTCCAGGTGCAGCGTGCCGATCGCGGCGACCGCCACCGGCCCGACCAGCGCGTCGGAGGGGGTCCGGGTGCCGCCGGTCAGCACCACGGTCTGGTCCGGGCGCCCGGCCCGGTAGAAGACGTCCGCGACCGGGATCGAGTTGGTGACCACCGTGAGCGCGGGCACGTCGACGAGCCGCTGGGCGAGGCCCGCGGTCGTGGTGCCGGCGGACAGCGCGATGGCGTCGCCGGGGGAGACCAGGGCGGCGGCGCGCATCGCCATCGCCGCCTTCTCGGCGCGCTGGCGCACCGATTTCGCCGCGAAGCCCGGCTCGTGTGCGGAACCCGGGCTGACTGTGGTCGCGCCGCCGTGTACCTTCGCCAGCAGGCCGCGGTCGGCGAGGGTCTCCAGGTCGCGGCGGATCGTCATGTCGGAGACGCCGTACTCGCTGGCCAACTCGCTGACGCGGACGCCGCCGGCGGCCCGGACCCGGTCCAGGATCGCGGCCTGGCGCTGCTGCGCCAGCATCAGCACTCACCGTCGCTCGGTCGGGATAACCGCACTAATTCGAACACGTGCGAACACTACCGCTGATCGGGTGTGCGCGAAAGATGGTGTGTCAGATACCTCGGCCCCGCTTGTGCAGGGCGGACAGCACGTTCTCCACCTTCACCGCGCCGGTCATGGCAGCGAGGGCGATCGCTGTCCGCGGCTCCTTCCAGTTGGCGCGGACCGCCTCCTTGCTGAACTGCCACGCCTGGCTCCGGTTGCCGGTCGCCGCGGACCAGCACGCGAGCTGACCGTAGACCCGGGCCGCGCCCGGCCGGCAGCCGCCGATCTCCGGGTGGCGCTGCATCATCCAGCGCAGGGACGAGATCTTGGTGGCGTACTCGTAGGCGTAGTGCGAGGTGCGGCCCCACAGCACCCGGACCAGCGGCTCGTCCAGGTGCACGATCGGGGCCCGGCGGGCCGCCCGCAGCAGCAGGTCCCAGTCCTCGTTCTGGCTGCCCGGCGCGTCCTCGGCGACCAGCCCGATCGCGGAGTCGGCCAGCGCCTCGCGGCGGATCAGGAACGACGACGAGTGCAGCATCGCCATCCGGGAGCGGGCCAGCTCGTCGACCGTCACCCGGCTGAGCCCGGCCAGCCGCGGGGTCCGCTTGCCCTCGTACTCGACCTCGATCGAGCAGGTGGCCATCTCGGAGTCCGGCTCGGCCAGCAGGGCGGCGACCTGGCGGCGCAGCTTGTCCGGCGTCCACTGGTCGTCGTCGTCGCAGAAGGCCACGTACTCGGTGTCCAGCGCGAGGATGCCGGTGTTGCGCGCCCCGGCCAGGCCGGACGTGCGCCAGTTCGTCAGCACCAGCACCTGGGTCTGGCCGGTGGCGGCGAGCAGGTAGTCGGGTTCGGTCTGGTCGTAGACCACCACGATCTTCAGGTCACCCGGGTAGCGCTGGGCGCGTACCCCGGCGATCGCCTTGCGGAGGAGTTCGGGACGGTTGCGGGTGGGGATCACGACACCGATGGACGGCCAGTTCATCACGCCTCCTGGGACACTTGTGCGGGATTGAGCGGATAGCCGTACGCGCGCAGCATCGGGGCGCACACCGCGCCGACCAGCCGGCGCTGGCCGCTGGGCAGCGCGCGCACCCAGGCGTCGTCGCGGCGCAGCGGCAGCCGCCCGACGCTGAAGCGCATCGGGTTGCCGGCCGCGCTGTGACCCACCCGCAGGTCCGCATAGCCGTCGCCGAGGAAGGTCAGGTCGGCGTCGGTGGCCGGGACGCCGGCGTAGTCGGCGAGCGCACGCAGCGCGGCGCGCGGATCGGTGAGGAGTTGCTCGTAGCGGATCCGGTGCACCGGGACGCCGCGGCGCGCGAGCAGGCCGAAGGCCGCGTTGTGCGCGTTCCACAGCAGGGCCGAACGGCCGGGGGAGTAGCGGGTCATCTCGTCGCCGCCGTCCGTCTCCGGCCGGGCGACGGTCTTGGTCCAGGAGTACGCGACGCCGCGCGCGTCCCGCACCACGTGCACGACCCGCAGATCGAGGTCGTCGGCCCAGCGCAGCACGTGCGCCAGGGCGCTGTGTTTGGAGGAGTCGACGACGACCTGAGCCCCGGAGACCGCCGCGGCGGCGGAGTAGACCCGGGTGTAGAAGGCGGCGTACTCGCGGACGTCGGCGAGCTGGGCCGGCGGGAGCTGGGCGCCGGCGAGGCGGGGGATGTGCCGGGTGCGTTCGACGACGTCGCGCAGCGAGCGCACCCGCTCGACGTCCACATTGCCCCAATGGCCGAAGGCGCGCTCGCCGACGCGCTTCCAGAACGTGCAGGCCGAGAACCGGGCGCCGCACCCGCAGCGTTCGTCGTCGCGGATGTCGCGCTGCCAGAGGTGGACGATCTCGCCGAGCGCGCACACGGAGGGCAGTTCGCCGAGCAGGCGCTCGACGAGCGTCGTCCCACTTCGTCCCAATCCACCCAAATAGAGAACCCGTGCCACTTTCGCCCACCTTCGCTCGTTTCGCTCCTATAACGAGCGAACAAGGCTGAAGGAGGCGTCGCATGACCATCGAGGCATTCGACCGGGTACATCTCGACGGCACGGGATTCGACCGCATCACCGAGGAGGAGGTGGTCGCCGTCGTCCGCGAGGCGATCAATGCCGGCCGGGGCGGCCGCATCCTCACCCCGAACGTGGACATCCTGCGCCAGGCCCAGGTGGACGGCCGGGTCCGCGCCTACCTCGACGACGCGGACCTGGTCGTCGCCGACGGGATGCCCCTGGTCTGGGCCAGCAAGCTCAGCGGCACCCCGCTGCCGGAACGCGTCGCGGGCAGCAGCCTGATCTGGTCGCTGTCGCGCGGCCTGGCCCACGACCGCCGGTCCGTCTTCGTCGTCGGCGGCGCACCGGCGGCCGAAGGGATCAAGGACGGCGCCACGAGGGCCGCCGACCGCCTCGCCCGGGAGTGCCCGGGCCTGCGGATCGCCGGCACGCTGTGCCCGCCGTTCGGCTTCGAACGCGACGAGCCGTCCTACGCCGACCTCTGCCGCAAGGTCGCCGGGGCGGAGCCCGACCTGATCTTCGTCGGCCTGGGCTTCCCGAAGCAGGAGGCGGTGATCACCCGGCTGCGCGCGGAACTACCGGGTGCCTGGTTCATCGGCTGCGGCGCGGCGGTCAACTTCGTGGCCGGCGACATCGAACGGGCGCCGCGCTGGATGCGGAAGACCGGCCTGGAGTGGGCGCACCGGCTGGGCACCGAACCGAGCCGGCTGGCCGGTCGCTACCTCAAGCACGACGCCCCGTACGCGATGCGCCTGCTCGCCGGCGCCGCGGGCCGCCGCCCGGCTCGTGGGCTGTCCGGCCTACCCCTCCCCTTTTGACGGGTCGACCCTCTCTCTACCCCTCCCCTTTTAGCGGGTCCTTATGGGTGATACCCCTCCCCTTTTGACGGGTCGGATCCTAGGCTGGCGCCATGCGTGACGATGAGATCCGCCGGATCCTCACTGATGCCAACCCCTGGTGGCGTGCCGCGGCGGCGGGTGCGGACCCGACTTCGTGGATCTCGGACCACCGGTTGCTACGCGATCGTGCCACCCACGACCTTGGGTTCCGCTCCGGCGTCCTCGACGACGTCGCCAATGGCCCGATCACCGATCAACTCGTCGTGCTCACCGGCCCAAGGCGCATCGGCAAGTCCGTGACTCTGATCGACACTGCTGCCGCTTTGTGTGCCCGTTCCGACGTTGATCCCCGCCAGGTGATTCATTTCCCTTGCGACGGAATGCGGGACCGTGATCTGCGCCGTGCCCTCACGCTGGGGCGCGAGCTGACCAGGTCCATCGATATCGACGGGCGGCGTTCCCGGTTGTGGTTGTTGGATGAGGTCAGCGCAGTCACCGGTTGGTCTGCTGTGCTCAAGGCGGCCAGGGACGGCACCTCGGTCGGTGATGACACGGTCGTCGCGACCGGTAGCCGATGGGCTGCGCGAGAGGACATCGAGGGCAACCTGATGGCGGGCCGGGCCGGCACAGGTCCAGGACGCCGCCGGCGCTTGCTGCTTCCGATGAGCTTTCGTGACTACCTTGCCGCGGCACGCCCGGAACTTCATCGGCTGAGTCCGGTTGATCCATCGCGCCTCCAAGATCCAGCCGTGGCTACCGCGCTGGAGGAGGTCGCTTTCGACGTAGACGGCTACGACCTCGCATGGCAGGCGTACCTCAGCTGCGGCGGCTTTCCCAGAGCCGTTGCGGAGTACAGCCGAACCGGCGACGTCTCGATTGGCTATGTTCGCGATCTGGCGGCATGGCTGCGCCGCGACGTGGACCCTGACGCCCCCCAGGAGTCCGTTCCACGATTGCTCGACATGTTGTCTTGTCGCGCGACCAGCCCGCTGAACGTCGCCTCGGCCGCTGCCGACATCGGTTACCCGAGTCGGGACGTGTTCGACTTGCGGATCAGGCGCCTTATCGCCAGCCACGCAGCACTTCACTGCCCACGCCGAGATGGTGACGCGCCTGTCCCAGGGGCGCAGTCGAAGCTCTATCTGACAGATCCGTTGCTTGCCTGGCTGCCCGCTCGGCTGCGCGCCGGTCTGCGACAGCCGGACATGACCCGGCTAACCGAGAGCACGCTCGGCGTCGCCCTTGCGCGCCGAATCGACGATCTGGACGAGGGCCGTTGGGTCAGTGGTGACACCATCGGATACAGCCGTACCGCGTCCGAGAACGAGATCGACCTTGCACCCGTGTCGATCCCGTCAGCGGCAGGGTCGCGCCAGACGGTTCCGATAGAGAGCAAATGGGTCGACCAAGGATGGCGGGGGGAAGCACGCACCATCGACGGCAAGTACGAGCGCGGCGTCGTCGCCACGAAAACCATCCTCGACTCCAGCCGCAGAGTGTGGGCGGTGCCGGCCCCGTTGTTGTCCCTGCTCCTCCTGTGACTGTTCCCGGACCGGCGGCCGCCGAACGGGTGAGTCCGTTCGGCGGCCCCGGGCGGGCCACTATCGCGGGTTGAAGTACGGGTCCCGGGTCAGCCGGGCGAACTGCTGGAATGCGGGCTGGTCGCCCGCCAGCTGGAACTGCTGCTTCGGCCCGTTGCCCTCGGGATCGGACTCGAAGTAGACGACGGCCTTGATCTGCTTGTTGGCCTTGAAGGTGCGTTCCGCGTCCGCCAGCCAGGCCGCCCGCCCCGCCGAGCCCCAGGCCCGGGCGACCCCGAACTCGCCGATGACGATCGGCTTCGGCCGTTGCGCCGCCCAGCGCAGGAACGGGCCCATGAGCTGCCCGATCGGCTGGAACAGGTTGCCCGCGTAGACGTCGACGCAGGTCCAGTCCACCTGGTCGTCGCCGGGGTAGAAGGCCGGCGCGTCACCGCGGATGAAGCCCTCCGCGGTCGGGCACCAGACCCAGGACACGTTCTTGACCCGCTGCTGGGCGAAGATCTCCCGGATGTGCTTGTACGCGGCGATGTAGTCCGCACCGGACCACATCGTGGCGCGCAGGTTGGGGCGGTCCATCTCCCAGCGGATCCGCAGCAGCACCGGCTCCTTCACCTTGCGGATCGCCTTGGCCTGCCGGCGGATCAGCCGGTCGTGCTCGCCGGCCAGGATCGAGCGGTTGTCGCCGGTCGCCCAGCTGACCATCAGCGTGGCGTCCGACGCGAGGAACTCCTCGTCCGACGCGGTGCCGACCATCTGGTCGAAGCGCCGGTAGGTGTTGACGATGTCGAGCGGCCGGCCCAGCACCTTTTCGAGGTCGTCGACGGCCTCCACCCGGCCGGCGTGGGTGAGCGCGTCCGGCTTGATCCAGGCGCCCAGGTACGCGCCGGTCTCGGGGGGCGCGAACGGGCCCGCGGCGAACGGGCCGGGGTGCACGGCCACCGCGACCGGCGCGCTGGTCAGGTCGGGGGACGGGGTGGGCTCGGGCTCGTCGCGCCGGTGCGAGGTGCAACCGGCGAGCACGAGGGCGAGCAGGCTCAGCAGGGCGAGAACGCGGCGCATGGCAGTGGCTACTTCTTCCGGCGGGCCGTGTAGAGGACGTTGACGGCGAAACCGTCGGTCCCGGGCAACTTGCGGGCGGCCGCGTCGGCGGCGCGGGCCAGCAGCTTGTGGTCCAGCGACTCGGTCAGCATCGAGAAGCCGCGCCGCTCGGTCACCTCGAAGCCGTGCCGGCCGAGCAGCTCCTCGACATCGGAGTGGGACAGCTCGGCGAACCAGCGTTCGCCCGAGTGCCGCCGGGCCCGCAGGTGCCGCAGCGAGCCGGCGTTGCCGTGGTTCTCGACCACCAGCACGCCCGACCCGGCCTCCGGCAGCGCCTTCGCGGCGAACGCGACGGCCCGGTCCCGGATGTCGGCGTGCACGTTGAGCAGCAGCCGGAACATCGTCACGATCGCCGGGTGGCCGGCTCGCACCGGCTCCGGCACCGGGCCGTCCATCGGCACCTGGTGCCAGTTGGCCCGCGACCCGACCTCCTCGGCCTTCGCCATCATCTCGGCGGACGTGTCGTAGCCGTGCGCCTCGCGGACCAGGCCGTGCAGCGTACGGATGGCACGCCCGGTGCCGCAGGCGAAGTCGTGCTGCACCGGCGCGGTGCCGAACTCCCGGGCGACCAGCTTGCGCAGGTACGCCCGCTGCCGTTCGTTGATCCGTGATGCGTAACTGTCCGGCGCGTAGGTGACGTGCTCGTACTTGTCGACGGCGTCGGCATCCTGGAACACCCTGGTGTATTCGCTGGTCAACCGGTCCTCCTCTGGGTGAGCTTGCGGGGCTTGAAGGCGTTGAGGCCGAGACGTCCGCGCAGCAGCCACGCGCCCGCGGCGAAGGCGGGCACGGCCAGCGCCACGGCCAGCGCCAGGCCGGCCGCGCCGGTGCCGGCCACGGCGGTGACCGCATGCGGGAGGACGCCGAAACACGCGACGGCGAGGCCGGCGGCGGCCAGCGTCCCGGGGCCGAACGGGTGCAGCCGGGCGGCCCGGCCGACCTGGATCAGCGGCAGCACGTTGTTGGCGACCATCGCGCAGGCCAGCCCGATCGCGGCGCCGAGCGCGCCGTACCGGGGGATCAGCAGCACGTCCAGGCCGACCGTGACGGCCAGCGCGATCAGGACGTTGACCAGGTTCCACGAGGTGCGCCCGGCCATCGCCAGCACCATGTCGACCATGCCGCAGCCGGTGGCCACGAGCATCGCGCAGGCCAGCACGACCACGACGTCGGCGCTGCGGCGGTAGCCGCTGCCGAACAGTCCGAGGTAGACGGGCGCGAACAGGATCACCAGGAAGTTGATCGGCCAGGTGACCAGCACCAGCCAGCCGGTCGCGGTCTGATAGAGGTGGTTGGCGGTCTCCCGGTCGCCGACCGCCAGCGCCTCGGCGAGGCGCGGCTGCACCGACTGGGAGATGCCCTGGTTGGCGAACTGGATGAGCACCACGAACCGGCCCGCGACCGCGTAGATCGCGGCCGGCGCGAGCCCGCCCAGCGCCGCCACCAGCAGCACGTCGACCCGCTGCAGCGCGAGTTGCGCGACGCTGGCCAGGGCCCGCGGCCCGGTGAAACGCCAGAAGTCGCGGCGCAGCTCACGCCGGTCGCGGCGGCGGGCCCGCGGCCCGCGCGGCTTGCCGGCGAGATAGGTGCGGCGCAGCGCGACCGCGGCCAGGACCGCCACCGGCAGGTAGGGCACCGCCCAGGCGAACGCGAACGCGGGCAGCGTCGCCGTCGTCCACAGCGTCAGCACGCCGACCGCGCCGACGCACAGCAACTGCAGCGTGCTGCGCAGGACGCGGTCCAGGGTGACGGTCGGTCGCATGGCCTTGTAGCCGCGGGTGGCGGTGAGCAGCGCGTCGGTGAGCGCCTGCAGCGGCAGGAAGGCGGCCAGCACCCGCAGGGCGGTGATGTGCCCGGCCATGACGTGCGGCGAGTCCGCGGCGGTCAGGTGCGCGATCGCCGGGGCGCCGAACCACATCGCGACGGCCAGCATGACCGCGAGCACGAACACCGGGGTCAGCGCGATCCGCAGGCAGGTGCCGAGCAGATGGTCCCGGCCGGTGGCGCGCAACCGGGCCGGCCAGTAGACCAGGCCGGTCTGCGTACCCAGCTTGGCCAGCCCGCCGGCCAGCACGAAGGCGGCCGTGGCCGCGAAGAAGGCGCCGGCCTGCTCGGCGCCGAGGCTGCGCGCGACGACCCAGGTGACCACGACGCCGGTGCCCCCGGCCAGCGCGGCGCCGACCATGTTGGCGAGCCCGCCCCGCGCGACGCCCCGGGTCCCCTGCCGGTCCGGAGCGTCGGCGACGTCGGTGGGCGTCATACCGAACGCCAGCTGGGCACCCGGCCCAGCCAGGTGATCAAGGCGTCGTCGTGCGGGGCGAAGTGCTCGGTCAGGTCCTGGCGCAGCACCGGGTCCATGTCGGACTGCCGGGGCCGGGCGTTGTGCCGTTCGAACGGCGGATGCCCGAGATCGGTCGGCAGGCCGAGGAACCGGCACACCTCGTCGTAGGTCTGCTCCGGGTCGGCGAAGAACCGCTCGCTCTCCACCACGTGGATGCGTTCCCGGCCGACGTGCTGGGCCATCACGCTCAGGTAGCGGGCATACTCGCCGCGGGCCCGGTAGGCGTGGTGCTGATGGGCGAACGAGTAGTAGGTCGGATCCGTCGCCAGCTGGTGCTCCTGGCGGTGCATCCGGGCGGCCTCCAGCGCGAGCGCGTTGCCGAAGTCCCGTTCCTGCTCGAAGCCCCGGGCCACCTCGTGGTGGTGCTGGGAGTAGGCCCGCTCCACCGGGTCGCGGACCAGCACCAGCAGCTTCGCGCCGGGCAGGTCCGCGGCGATCCGGGCCGCCGCCTGCGGGTGGTACATGTAGTACGGGCTGGATTCGAACGTCTGCGCGTCGACGCCGTGCCGGGTGCGCACCTTCTCGGCGCTGCGCTGCATCGGGAAGTGGCCCTTGTACCAGCCCATGCCCCGGTCGTAGGACACGTCGAAGTAGTGCACGCCCTTGTGCAGCACGGCCTTGAGCACCGCCGGGTGCGCGGCGAGGGCGCGGTACAGCGAGGTGGTGCCGCAGCGCTGGCCGCCGCAGATCAGGAACGACGGGGTCATCCGCGCGGGCGCGGTGAGCCGGCCGTACGAGCGCGAGCCCAGGTGCACGACCCGCTTGACGGGTGACGGAACTTTGGAGACGTCCATGGCTACAGCGGCCTTCCATCGTCGAGGTGCTGGGGATGCCGGGTGTGCGGGTCACGCCGCCGGGCCGTCACAGCTCCTCCACCCGCCGGATCAGCACCGGCAGCAGCCAGGTGCCGAGCACACCGAGCCGGGCGCCCGCCTCGGCCTGGCGGTCGGCCAGGTACCGCGCGGCCAGGTCGATCAGGTAGAGCAGGGCGGTCAGCTCGCGGGCGTCGCCGTCCACCCCGAACGGCGCGAGCAGCTCCCCGGCCCGGCGCACGGTCGCCTCGACCGCGGCGGTGGCATCGCCGGAGGACTGGATCCGCCGCTGCAACTCGTGGTGTACGGCGTCGAAGCCGGCCGGCACCCCGGTGGCGAACCGCTCCCAGTCCCAGACCAGCAGCGCGTCCGCGAGGTTGGCCATGTTCCACGGCGCCCAGTCGCCGTGCCAGGCGCCGTACCGCAGGGTGTGCTGCCCGGCGTGGGTGGCGAGCAGCTCCGCGGCCGACGTCAGCGCGACCCCCTCGGGCCGGTCGCCGACGGCGGCGAGCCGCCCGCGCAGCTCGGCCCAGTACGCGCTGCCGACCAGCGGGCCGCTGTGGTATCCGCGGCACCCGGCGACGTCGAGCATGGCGGCGACCAGCCGGCGCGGGGTCAGCGGCGCCCGGGGCAGCCACACCGGCAGCGCCGACTGGACCAGCACCTGCAGGCCGCGCCACTCTCCGGCGTGCAGCACGGTCGGCACGGCCAGCCTGGTGAGCCCGGCCGTGGCGAGGGTGGCCAGCGCGGACGTCTCGGCCTCGACCAGCCGCCGGGTGAGCGGGCCGGTGCCGAGCTTGCCGAAGCCGAACGTCTCGCCGTCGGGGCTGATCAGTTGCAGCACCGGTTTGCGGTTGGCCCGGGCGGGCCCGATGTGGATGCTGACCGACAGTTCGCGGCCGAGCGCCTCGCGCAGGTGCCCGTCGATGCTCTCCCTGGCCGGGCCGGTGATCCTGATCCGGTCGCGCAGCAGCATGCCGGAGGCGCCGGTGCGCAGGGCGGCCACCACCGCGTCCCGCTTGAGGCGGGCGGTGCGGGACTGCGGCTCGGCGTACCGGCGCACCGCCGCCGCGGCGACCCGGCGCGAGGTGTTCGGCACCAGCAGCCGGGGCCGGCGCGCGTCCGGCACGACCACGTATTCGGTGATCGGCGCACCGGGGCCGCCGGCGGTGTCGCACGGCGCGGGGTAGAGCAGGTCGAGCACCTCCGCGAGGTACTGCGTGCGCAACGCCGAGTCGCCTGCCGTCAGGGCGGCGGGCGCGGTCTTAACGGGACTCAAGTGCTTGCCCTCCTTGTCGGTTCGCTGCCTGTTCGTTGCGCCAGAGCAGCGCGTAGGCCAGGAACATGAAGACCAGGGGGGTGGCCAGCGAGTTGTACCAGAGCATCGCCGAGAACGAGCTGACGATCGCGGCGCTGCCGGCGATGCCGATCGGGGTGCGGTCGCGCCGGAAGCGCCACAGGCCGTAGCCGAAGAAGGCCAGGTAGGCGCCCGTCCCGGCCGCGCCGTGCGCGTACATCAGCTGCCAGAACTGGCCGTTGCCGCCGACGGTGAAGTTGCCGCAGCGCTCACACTCGGAGCTCTCGCCGACGGTGATCGAGTTGCGGCCGCCGATCGTGTTCCGGGTCGAGCCGTAGCCGATCAGGGGGGACTCGGCGAAGCCGTCGACCGCGCGCTCGATGAGAAACGAGCGCACCCCGTTGGACTTG
Source organism: Actinoplanes sp. ATCC 53533 (assembly GCF_003947245.1). Lineage (NCBI taxonomy): Bacteria > Bacillati > Actinomycetota > Actinomycetes > Micromonosporales > Micromonosporaceae > Actinoplanes > Actinoplanes sp. ATCC 53533. The sequence continues at coordinate 16,411 of NZ_QHHV01000151.1, forward strand.
CCGTTGTCGATCCGGGCGTTCACCGTGTCGCCGAGCGGGGTGGCGACCAGGGCGACGACCAGGCCGGCCGCGGCGAGCGCGACCGCCCCGATGATCCAGATCCGGCCCATCAGCACGTACCGGGCGGCGACGTAGCCGACCACGACGCCGAGGCCGATCCACAGGCCACGGTTGAGCGAGAAGATCGCCGGCACGATCGAGACGGCCAGGCAGAGCACCGCGAACAGCTTGACGCCGCCCCGCCGCGAGGCCCACGCGGCCACCACGAGCCAGCCGACCAGCAGGCAGAAGTTGTTGCCCCAGGTGTTGGTGTAACCCCACGGCGCGGCCGGGCGCGGCTTCTCGCCGCCGACCAGGTCCATGATCTGCGCGGCGTACGGGTGCACCATCGACTGCACGAAGCCCTTGCTGCGGATCCCGTGCGGCAGCAGCCACTCAACCGGCGACGTGAATTCGAAGCGCCCCGCCACCATGCCGAGCAGCCCGCCGGCCACGGTGATGACGAAGAGCCAGCCGAGCAGCTTGACCAGCCGCCGCCGGGGCAGTTCCCGCTCGGTGAGGTTGCCCGCGTACACGAGCAGGACCGTGAGCGACGCGTACAGCGACAGCCGGTAGACGACCGCGACCAGGCGGCCGGTCGCCGGCTCGGCCACCGTTCCGCTCGGGTCGGCGCCCAGCGCCGCGACGCTCACCACGACCGCGGCCAGGAACAACAGCCACCAGGCGAAGCCGGGCGGCAGCAGCAGCGGCCGGCCGGCGGCGCGCCGGCGCAGCAGCAGCACCAGCATCGGCGCCGCGGCCAGCGGAAAGATCAGCACGCCCAGGCCGAGCGCCCACCACAGCGGGTAGCAGGCCAGCACGCCGGCCAGCGGCCAGGCCGGCAGGGCGGTCGGCCGCTGTTCCGGAGCGGAGTGCGCGGCGGCCCGCGTGCTGGTAGCGGCTGAGCTGCTGGTGTGACGGCCGCCCGGGACGACCAGCGTCACTTTTGGTCCGGCTGCTCGCCGGTCTTCTCGGCCGTCTTCGTCTGGGTGCCCGCCGAGCCCAGGTCGATGATCGCGGTGACCTCGTCGAGCTCGTTCGGGCGCGGCCGGACCGGGCCGCCGGGGGTGGGACCGGCCGGCCGGCGCATCGCCTGGGTCCGTTCCGCGTCGAGCACCGCGGTCTCGTCCGGCCGCGGCTCCGCGCGTTCGTCGGACCGGGGCTCGGGGCGCGGCTCGGGCCGGCGCTCGGCCGGCAGGGTGACCGCCGGCAGGTTCTGCTCGTCGGCCCGCATCGCGCTCAGCCGGGGCAGCACCACGGCGCCCAGCAGCGGGGTGCCGACCCGGCTGAGCTGCTCGGCCGCGTCCAGCAGCGCGGGTCGCTTGGCGCGGCGCAGCTCGACCGCGAGGATCGCGGCGTCGGCCAGGCTGGCCAGGCTCTGCGCGTCGGCGCTGCTGCTGGTCGACGGGGCCTCGATGACCACGTAGCCGGTCTGCCGGCGCAGCGCGTCCAGCGTGTCGCGCAGCCGCTGGGACTGCATCAGGCCCGCCGCGGTCGCCGCGCCGCCGGTCGTGATGACCCGCAGCGACGGGATGCGCGGGGTGCGCTGCATGGCCTTGTGCAGGCCGATCCGGCCGGCCAGCAGGTCGGACAGGCCCGGCATCGGCGCGACGCCGAGCATCCGGGCCAGCGGCGCCGCGTCCACGACGCTGTCCGGCAGGTGCGCGCCGATCAGCACGACATCACTTCCGGTACGCGCCAGCGCGGCGGCCAGGTTCGCGGCGACCAGCGTGGTCGCCGAGCCCCGGCTGGCGCCGGTCACCACGATGATCTGGTCACCGCTGTTCAGGCTGGCCAGGACCTCGTTGCGCAGCCGGTTGAAGACCCGCCCGCCGGGCCCGTACGGCTGCAGCACGTCGTCGAAACGCGGGGTGGTCCGCTCGTCCAGCGCCGCCAGCACCGGGATGCGCCCCCGGTCACGCACGTCGCCCGCGCTGCGCAGCCGCCGGTCGAAACGCTCCCGGGCGAACGCCAGCCCCAGCCCGATGAGCAGGCCGGCCATCGCACCGGTGGCCATGTTGAGCATCGCGTTCGGGCTGATCGGGGCCTCGGGCTCGCGGGCGTCGCTGATGATGCTGCCGGCGCCCACGGTGGCGGTGGTCAGCTCGTTGAGCCGGCCGGTGATGTTGTTGAGCTGGTTCTGCGAGTTGTTGCGCAGGCTCTCCAGGTTGCTGCGCTCGAAGCTGCCGTCCGCCGCCCTGGCCAGCCGGTTGTTGATGCTGCTCAGGCTCGCGGTCAGCTGCTTGGCCTTGAGGTTCAGCGTCTTGATCTGCTGGTCCAGCCCGGCCCGGGCGGTCTCCTCCCGGTTGCGCAGGTACGCCTCCGCGAACGCGTGCGATCCGGCCTGCGCGCCCTTGGGGGTGTCCGCCGAGAACCGGATCACCAGGACAGTCGTGTTGGCCGGCACCTCGACGGACACGTCATGGGCCAGCTCGATCGGGGAGACCGGCGACCGCAGCAGGGCCGCGGCCTTGACGGCGACCGCGCCCGAGCCGACGAGCTGGGCCTCGGTGTCCAGGTTGATCTGGCCCTTGGTCCGGCCGCCGGACGCGTTGGTGTCCCCGGAGACGGCCTGCACCAGCACCGAGGTCGACGATTCGTAGACCTTCGGTATGGCCTGGGTGACCAGGGCGCCGAACCCGAGGCCGACGCCCGCGGCGGCGAGCACGACCCACCAGTGCCGGCGGAACACGCCCAGGTAGTGCGAGAGGTCGGCAGACACCGGGCGCGGATCTTCCATCGGTTCGGCGGCCCTTTCGGGGTGTGGAGTGAGTTGGTCGACAATCGGGCGTTTCGCCCCCGTAGGGGGTAAACGGCCCGTACGCCGTTGCGTAACTACTCCACAGCCACCGGTTACTTCATGTTCGGTTCCACCCAGCCGCTCTCGATCAGATAGGCAAGCACCACGTCGATGGCCTCGACCACGGTCATGTCCGTCGTGTCCAGCGTCAGCTCGGCGTCCGCCGGCTCCTCGTACGGGTCGTCGACGCCGGTCATCCCGCGCAGCTGGCCGGCCCGGGCGCGGGCGTACAGGCCCTTGCGGTCGCGGCGCTCGCAGACCTCCAACGGGGTCGCCACGTGCACCAGCACGAAGCCGGCGCCCGCCTCGGTGGCCATCTGGCGCACGGCGGCCCGGGCGTCGGCGTACGGGGCGATCGGGCACGCGATCGACATGCCGCGGTGCCGGGCCACCTCGGCGGCCACCCAGCCGATCCGCCGCACGTTGCGGTCCCGGTCGGCCCGGCTGAAGCCGAGCCCGGCCGAGAGCTCGCGGCGCACCACGTCGCCGTCGAGGAAGGTGATCGTCCGCTCGCCGCTCTCCCGCAGCGAGTCGGCGAGGCCCCGGGCGATCGTGGACTTGCCGGAGCCGGAGAAGCCGGTGAAGAAGACGACCAGGCCGCGGTGCCGGCGGGGCGGGCGCACCCGGGCCAGCTCCTTGGCCACCGCGGGCGGGGTGTGCCACTCCGGCAGCGGGAAGCCGCGGTCGAGCAGGTCTTCCACCTCGACGGTGGACATCGCCAGCCGGCGGTTGCGCGGCGGGATGTCGTCGCGCCAGCGCCACTGACCGTCCCGGTTGTCGTAGGCGAGCTCGCGGGGGACCAGCACCCGCAGGCCGGCGCCGGAGAGCATGTCGCCGGTGGACAGGACGTGGGTCACGCCGTACGCCGTGGCCACCCGGGCCCGCAGCAGCGCCTCCCGCATCTCGTCGTTGCGCGGCATCAGCGGCACCGCCACGATCGTCGCGGGCGGCATCCGGTCGCGGGCCGCGAAGATCGCCCGGACCAGTGCCTCCGGTGGCAGCCCGTCCGGACCGGGGCCGGTGACCGGGATGATGATCAGCAGGTGGGCCGCGAGGGTGCGGGCGGCGTGCGCGATCTGGGCGAGCTGCGGGCGGTGCAGCGGCCGGTCGGCGATGACGCCGAGCACCCGGCCCGGCGGGAGCAGGGCCTTCACTTCCTCCGGGGTGCGCCGCAGCCGCTGGAACGGCCCGTGCCCGCCGTCGCCCATCCGGCGCACCGTGCCACCGATCGCGAACATCCGCTCGCTGGTCGGCCAGGTGTCGGTGACCTCGACCGCGGCGACCGGCGCACCCTCGGGGTCGGTCAGCACCACCGTGCGGCGCAGCGGATCGTCGAGGTTGAGGGCGCTGCCGAGCTCGGCGGGGATCTCGCAGGTGACCCCGACCGGCCACGGTGTCCCGTCGGCGAGCCGGCCGCGGCGGCGCAGGGCCGTCAGGTCGGCACGCCCGAGGAAGCCGGTCAGCGGCGCGTACGCCCCGGAGAGCAGCAACTCCAGATCGGCGAGTTCGTGCGCGCGGGGGGTGTACGAAGGCGCGTCACGCAGCACGTCCTCGGGCAGCACAGAACCGTCGTTCACCTAAGACTCCCCTTGCAGCGGCTTGAGGGACAGTTTCGCAGCCGCCCTCCCCGCGGTCGAGCGGGGTCGGCACTCTGTCTGATCTCGACCGTCGCCACGCGCCGAAGCGGCCAAGGTAGTCGACAAAACGGACTTTAAGCATCATAGTGGGCGATCGTGAGACGTCGACCGCGCCGGACCAGGCTTCCGCACCTCATCGCCATGACGGTGATCTTTGCGCTCTCCGTGGTGGCCACCCTGTCGTGGGCCTGGACCGGCGGTGCCGATCGGCTCGGCCTGCCGGGCAGCGACCCGGTCGTGACCATGCCCGGCCGCCCGCTGCCGCCGCTGCCCGGGACCCGGCCGAACGCGGAACCGGGCGTACCGGCCATCCCCGACGCACCGACCGTCACCCCCGGCGCCTCGGGCGCGCCCGTACCGTCGGGCTCCGCCGCACCGGGCACGCAGGCCGGCCGGCCCGGCCCGGGACAGACCGCACTCGCCGGCCCCCGCCCGGCCCTGCGCGACAGGAACGGGGAGCGGTGCCGCGTCGGCCGCAAGCTCGTCCCGACCTGCGGCGTGCTCTGGGGGGTGGCGCCCGGCGCCTTCACCGACAACCGCGGCCGGCAGGCGCTGGCGGCGTTCGAGCGCAAGACCGAGCGGCACCAGGCCGTCTACCACGCCTATCACAAGGGCAACCGGCAGCTCTTCCCGACGGAGGCCGAGCGGACGATCGCCCGCGAGCCGGCCCGGGAACGCATCCTCTTCCTCAACTGGAAGCCGGCCGGCGCCTCCTGGGCCGAGATCGCCAAGGGGGACAAGGCCACCGACGCCTACCTCGACCGCCTCGCCCGGCACATCGACAAGACCTTCCCCGAGCAGTTCTTCTTCACGGTGCACCATGAGGCCGAGGACAACGTCAAGGAGAAGAAGGGCTCCGGCTACACGGCCGCGGACTATTCGGCCATGTACCGGCACGTGGTGGAGCGGCTGCGCGGTCACGGGGTCGACAACCTGGTCACGGTGCTGGTGCACATGGCCTACGTGCCGCACACGAGCAAGAAGTGGTTCGACGACATGTACCCGGGTGACGACGTGGTCGACTGGATGGGCTTCGACACGTACGCCTACAGCGACCCCGGCTACGGCCACGGCGACTTCGCCGAACTGCTGAACCGGCAGAGCTCGGCGCGCCCGAACTGGCCCGGCTTCTACAACTGGGCCAGGGAGCAGCACCCCGGCAAGCCGCTGATGGTGGCCGAGTGGGGCGTCTGGTCGTCGAAGCGGAACCCGGGCCACAAGGCGGAGTTCTACCGCGAGGTGGGCCGGCAGATCACCAGGTTCCCGAGCATCCGGGCGATGGTGCACTTCGACACCCCGCACAACCAGGACGGTCGCGACTCGTCGGTGGACGCGACCCCGGAGGCGCTGAGGGCGTACCGCAAGCTCGGCAAGATGCCGATCTTCCAGGTCGACGTCGCGCCCGCCCTGCCGTAGGTCAGCGGCGGACGGTGACCGCCCGGCCGGCGGCCTTGCCGTCCGCGTGGCCGGCCCGCTTGGCGATCACCGTGACAGTGAGCTTCTTGTCGCGCATCGAGGCGGTCAGCTTCAGCGACGACTTGGTGGCGCCCTTGATCAGCTTGCCGTTGAGCCGCCATTCGTAGCGGTACGAGCCCGCCTTCGGCGACCAGGAGCCGGCCGAGACCCGCACCGTGCGGCCGACCTTGGCCGTGCCGGTGATCGCCGGCCGCTTGGTCGCCTTCGGGGCCTTGCCCTTGGCGACGGCGGCCGTCGCGGGCGCGGCGGCCACCCCGGCCGGATATCCCGAACGGACCGCGGTGACGGTCACCGTCAGCCGCTTGCCGAGCACGGCGGCGGCGATCGGGTACGACGAACCGGTCGCGCCCTTGATCGCGGTCCCGTTCGCCCTCCACTGATAGCGGTACGACGTCGCGGCCGGCGTCCACCCGCCGGCGGACGCCTTGACGGTGCCGCCGACCGCGACCGTGCCACTGATCGCCGGCGCCTTGGTGGCCCGCAGCGGCGGCAGGGTGATGGTGAAGGCGGCGGCCCGCACGACGGGCTCGCCGTCGGTGCCGAACGAGTCGACGCTCAGGTCCGCCGGGCCGGTGGGCGCGTCGGTCAGGTCGACCTCGGCCGTCAGCGTCCGGCGGTCCGCCGACACGGTCTTGACCGTGGCGGTCACCGCCGGTCGACCCGACGGCGTGACCAGGACCGTGTCCCTCAGGTGCAGGGAAGTGCCGGAGACGGTGATGGTCCGCTTGGCCCCGTGGGCGACCGATGCCGGCGCTGCCGCCGTCACGGCGAACAGCGCGCCGCCACACAGTGCCGAGGTGTTCCTGCAGGTCGCCTCCAGCCGGTACGGGTGAGCCGCCACCCGATTGCCGTTGGTCAGCAGGTACACGGTCTGCTCGACGCGATCCCGGCCGTGCCAGCAGTGGAATCCGCCCTCGCCGATGGCGCAGGGCTGCATGCCGGTGGTGCCGGTGACCGCGTACATGCCCGCGTCCCAGTAATAGCCGTCGTCCGGATCCTGCGGGTTGCTGACGTCGATCGTCAGATCGTCGTAGTACGTGGCCGGTGCCACCACGCACAGCGCGGGCTTCGCGCTGCTCAGCGTGCCCGTGTACGGACCGAAGCCGTAGGCCGCCGACGGGACCTTGGCGCACTCCGCGGGCGGCTTGCCGTTGGCCCACACCTTCCAGACATCGAGCTGGTACGGCGTGCTGCCGGCCGCCAGGCTCCACACCAGCACCTGGTACTTGGTCTTGCCGGTGACCGAGCAGGCGCTGACATAACCGGCACAGGTGGTGGTCTCACCGGCCGGGTCCAGCACGATCGTCCGCGACAGGTTGTCCTGGTCGCGGGTGTCGATCAGCAGCCGGTCGGCCGCCGCGGCTGACACCTGGTAACAGCGCAGATCCGCCCGCGACGCGACCGTGCCGGTCCGCGAGGGCGCACCGACCACCGTGGACGTGATCGTCGTGCAGCCCGCCGCCGTGCCGGTGACGTCCCGGCGCGAGAGCTGGAACGTCCCGGTGGCCGCGCTGCCCTCCACCAGAATCGTGGCCGCGCCCGGTTCCAGCCGGCAGACCGTGAAGTTCGCATCCGACGGCTGCGTGTAACAGCGCCGGCTGCCGGTCGGGCCGAACACGGACAGCCGGGCCCTGCCGGTGCCCGCGGTGCGCCGGAACGACAGCGCCTCGGCGGCCGTGTGCTGCCCCGCCGGCAGGGTGAAGCAGCCGGCGTACCGGTCGCCGCCGAGCGACAGGGCCGTCAACGCGCCACCACCCGGCAGCGTCCTGCAGGCCGGGCCGCCGGTGGTCCGGGCGAACTGCAGCGTGTACGGCCCGGTGACCGTGGGAGTGTCCTCGTCGAGGTGCAGCACGACCCGGAAGGGTGCTGTCCCGTCCGGCACACAGGAGGAATCGCGGAGCTGGTAGAGCTCGCATTCGTAGCTGCCGGTGGCGTCGTAGACCGCCATCTCGGGATAGCCCGCACCGGTGGCGTCCTGCGGCCTGAGCAGCGCCAGACCGGCGCCCTTCGGGGTGGGCAGGAGCAGGCAGTCGTACTGGCCGGCGGAGCGGAACGCACCCTTGACCGGCGCGGCGGTGGGCTGGTCGGACGCGGTCACACAGCCGTTGCCGGCACCCGTGGCGGGCAGCAGCACGGTGGCGTAGGTGCCGCCGCCGTCGACCACCAGCGAGTAAGACCCCGCTGCCGGGAAGGTGCACGTGCCCATGCCGCACAGGCGCCGCCCGGACGGGTCGTAGACCTTCCCGTACCCGTGGTAGTTCTCGTCGTCGACCAGCGCGACGCGGTACTGGCCCGGCACCGTGACCGTCAGCGTCCGGCACGGGTTCGCCGTGGCCGGACCGGCCGGGGCCGCGCCGTAGCGGCCGGCCGTGACCGTGGTGCAGCCCTGCGGGTCGTTGAGCCGGCGCGCCTCGATCAGGTACGACCGGTTGTCGGGGTCGGTGCTCCAGGAGGGCTCGGAGATGATCCGGTACGGGCCCGCACCGGGCAGCACGCAGCCGTCGCCGTCCTGTTCGCCACCCGTGTCGCAGATCCGCCTGCCCGAGCCGTCGGTGATCCAGCCACCGGCGCGCAGGTCGATCCGGTCGCCGGGCCGCGCGTCGAGCGGGTGGCAGTCGACCTGCAGCGGCGCGGTCACCGGCACCCGCGTCGCGGGCGTGTCCCACGCCGTGCCCACCGCCGGGCCGCAGCCCGTCATCGTGGTGAGCGGGAAGATCGCGACGGTGAAGGTCTGCGGCCCGGCCCAGGCGTCCCGGTGCTCACCGAACAGTGTGTACGTGCCGGCGGCGGGCAACAGGCAGCGTTCGTCGGGCTCGCTCCACTTCGTGCACTGCGTCGCGCCGGTGTGGTCGGTCACCCGCCAGCTCAGGTACTGATCGTTGGTGAAGGCGAGCAGGTGCAGCCCCGCCGCGGCGGCGGTGAAGGTCTGGCAGGTGAGGTCGGTGCCGTCGATGGTCGCCGATCCGGTGCGGTCACCCGGGTCGCCGAACGTCGCCGGCCGCACGTCGTCGCAGCCGACCGGGTCGGAGAGCCGGGTCACGGCCAGGTGGTAGGTCGTCGCCGCGCCGTAGTGCTCGGTGAGGAAGAAGCGGTACGGCCCGGCGCCGGTCAGCGTGCACTCCGCGGCGCCCTGCAGGTAGCAGATCTCCTCGCCGGCGGCGTTCTCCAACTGCCCGCGCACGTCGCCGCCGTCGCCGGACACCGTGACCCGCACCAGCGCGCCCTCGGCCTGGGAGAAGCGGAAGCACCGGCCGGCGGAACCGGCGACCAGCGTGCCCTCCCTGGCGACGGCGGGGAACCCGAAAGAGTCGTCCGTCAGCGTGGCGCACGACGACGGATGCGACTTCGAGTCGATGCCGAGCACATAGCCGTTGCTGCCGGAGTCGTAGGAGAGGGACACCGTGATCGTGTACGTCCCCGCGACCGGCAGGACGCAGTCGGAGGGGTACGACCCCACGTGGCAGACATTCTCGCCGTCCGGTCCGGCCAGCATGCCGCCCACGCTGTCGCCGCCCTCGATCCGCTGGCGCAGCACGACTATCACGCGCTCGTTGTCCGCCGCGCTGGTCAGCGCGTAGACGTGCCTCTGCTTGTCCTTGATCTCGGCGCAGTCCACCACCGCGCCGAACGCGATCGTGCCCCCGCAGGGCTCGGCCGCGGCGGCCTCGGCCCGCGCGGCGGACCGGCTCGGCTTCGGCGTGGCCGCCTTCCCCGGTGCGTCGCCCGTGCTGGGCGGCGTGGGAGGGGTCGCCGTCGGCGTCGGCGTGGGCGTCGGCTCGGGTGCCGGCTCACTGGCTGACGGGGTCGGCGAGACCGACGGTGCCGGGTCGGCGGTGGCGGATGCCGAGCCGGACGGTACGGGCGCCTCGGCCGCGGCCGCCACCGACTGCGGGGCCACCAGGAGGGCCGCTGCGGTGGCGATGCTGGCGAGTGCCTGGACGAGCCGATGTGTGCCTTTTCGCGCGCGCTTCGCCATGCGCCGTACCCCCGTGTTGCTTCAAGATCCGATGAAAATCCAGCGGCATCTTTGCACGGGCCCGGCTCGCCGTCTGCCCCGTATTCAGGGGTGACTCGGGGGTTTACCTGATCCGCTCCGGTGACAACGCTTTCTACGCTGTCGACTGTGAGCCTTATCGTTACCCAAGGGTTGACCAAGACGTACGGCACGCAGGTGACCGCCCTGCATGACCTGACCGTCGCTGTCGAGCCCGGGATCATCGGACTGGTCGGCGCCAACGGCGCCGGCAAGTCGACCTTCATCAAGATCCTGCTGGGTCTGATCGCGCCGACCGCGGGGCAGGTGCGGGTCTTCGACATCGATCCCACTGTCGACCCCGACCGGGTGCGAGCCAAGGTCGGCTATATGCCGGAGCACGACGCCCTGCCCCCGGACGTCTCCGCCGCCGAGTTCGTCACCCACCTGGGCCGGATCAGCGGGCTGCCGCGCACCGCCGCCCGCGAGCGAGCCTCCGAGGCGCTGCGCCACGTGGGGCTCTACGAGGAGCGTTACCGGCAGATCGGCGGCTATTCGACCGGCATGAAGCAGCGGGTCAAGCTGGCCCAGGCGCTGGTGCACGACCCCGATCTGCTGCTGCTCGACGAGCCGACCAACGGCCTCGACCCGGCCGGGCGCGACGCCATGCTGGCGCTCATCCACCGGATCGGCGGCGAGTTCGGCATCTCCGTCGTGGTCTGCTCGCACCTGCTCGGCGAGGTCGAGCGGATCTGCGACTCGCTGGTCGCCATCGAGGGCGGCCGGCTGCTGCGCGCCGACCGGATCTCGGCGATGACCGAGGCCAGTGAGGTGCTCGCGATCGAGGTCAGCGAGGGTATGGACGAGCTCGCCGCGGCGCTGGAGGCGCTGGAGCTGCCGGTGACCCGCGACGGCCGGCTGCTGCTCGTGCCGCTGACCCGGGAGGCCACCTACGACCACGTCCTGCAGGCCGTGGCCGATCTCGACCTGCCGTTGCACCGCCTGGACGAGCGCCGCCACCGCGTGGCCGAGCTCTTCGCCACGAGGGAGACCGCCGATGCCTGAGCCGAGCGTCATCCACGACATCGGATATCAGCGCTACACCGGGCCGCGGCTGGGTCGCGCCGCCGTGTTCGGCGCGCTCTACGTGCACGGCATCCGCGCGGCCTACGGCCTCGGCCGGTCGGCCAAGGCCAAGATCTTCCCCTGGCTGGTCTTCGGGATCGTCGCCCTGGTCGCGGTGATTCTCGCGGCGGTACGCGCACAGACCGGCCTGCTGCCGCTGAACTACATCCAGTTCTCCGACGCGATGAGCTGGCTGATCATCTTCTTCGTCGCGATCGTGGCTCCGGAACTCGTCTCCCGCGACATGAAGGCCGGGGTGCTGCCGCTCTACTTCAGCCGCCCGCTGCGGTCGGCCGACTACCTCGGTGCGAAGGTCGCCGCGCTGGTGACGGCGGTGTGGGTGCTGCTGGCCGGGCCGCAGCTGATCCTGTTCCTCGGCGGTGCCTTCACCACCAAGACCGGCATGTCCGGGGTCTGGAACGAGCTCGGCGACCTGCTGCCGGCGTGGGCGTACAGCCTGCTCTGGGCCCTGGTCTTCACCGGGATCGGGCTGCTGGTCGCCTCGCTGACCGGCAAGCGCGCGTTCGCGGCCGGCGGCATCGTCGCCGTCTTCCTGATGACCACCCCGGTCGTCGGCGTGCTGTCCATCCTGCCGTCGGAGACCGCGCAGGACCTGGCCGGCCTGGCCAGCCCGATGACCCTGGTCAGCGGCGTCGGACAGTGGCTGATCGGCGGCGCCAACACGGGAATGATCATCGGAGAGTTCGGCCCGGTGTACGCCATCGAGGCGGCCACCCTGATCGCCACCTGCCTGCTGCTGCTACTGGCCCGCTACCGGAAGGTGGCCTCGCTGTGACCACGGTCGAGCTCGAGAACGTGTCCCGCTGGTACGGCAACGTGGTGGCGGTCAACGACATCAGCATGACGCTGGAGCCGGGCGTCACCGGCCTGCTCGGCCCGAACGGCGCCGGCAAGACCACCGTGCTGCACATGATGGCGGGCTTCCTCTCGCCCTCGCGCGGCACGGTGACCATCGACGGCGGGTCGACCTGGCGCAACCCGGCGATCTACCGCCGGCTCGGCCTGGTCGCCGAGCGCGAGGCGGTGCACGGCTTCCTGACCGCCCGCGAGTTCGTGCGGGCCAGCGCCAGGATGCACAAGCTGCCCGACCCGAAGGCCGCCGCCGATCGGGCGCTGGGCCTGGTCGAGATGACCGACGCCGCGGATCGCCGGATCGAGACGTACTCCAAGGGCATGCGTCAGCGCACCCGGGTCGCGGCGGCGCTGGTGCACGACCCGCAGGTGCTGCTGCTGGACGAGCCGTTCAACGGCATGGACCCGCGGCAGCGGATGCACATGATGGGCTTGCTGCACGACCTGGGGGACCGGGGCCACACGATCCTGTTCAGCTCGCACATCCTGGAGGAGGTGGAGCAGGTCTCGGGCACGGTCCAGGTGATCGTGGCCGGCCGGCTGGCCGCCTCGGGCGACTACCGCAAGATCCGCCGGCTGATGACCAACCGCCCGCACGTCTTCGCCCTGCAGTCGTCCGACGACCGGCGGCTGGCGGTGGCGCTGATCGCCGAAAAGTCGGTCAGCGGCGTGGAGATCGACCACGCCGGGCTGACCGTGCGCGCCTCCGACTACGGCAGCTTCACCCGCGCGCTGCCGCGCATCGCCATCGGTGAGGGCATCCGGCTGCGCAAGCTGCTGCCCTCCGACGAATCCCTGGAGAGTGTCTTCTCCTACCTGCTGGAGGCCTGACGTGTCGACCGTTGCGTGGATCACCGCCCGCGGGCTGTTCGGCAGGCGCCGGGTGCTCCTGCTGCTGCCCCTGCCGTTGCTGCTGGTGGGCCTGGCGCTGCTGTGCCGGTCGTACGACGTGGACCCGGCGGAGTGGGGCGCCCCGGTGCTGGTCGGCCTCGGGCTGGCCGTGATGCTGCCGGTGATCAGCCTGATCGTGGGCACCGGCGTGCTGGGCTCCGAAGTGGACGACGGCACGATCGTGCACATCCTGACCAAGCCGCTGCCGCGCCGCGACATCATCGTGGCGAAGCTGGGCGTGGCGATCGGGGTGAGCGCGGTGACCTCGGCGGTGCCGCTGTTCGTGGCGGGCGTGCTGGCGGATTCGGCCCGCCTCGGCCTCGGCCTGGCGCTGGCGGCGGTGGTCGGCGCCTGCGCGTACTCGGCGTTCTTCCTGCTGCTGAGCCTGATCACCAGGCGGCCGGTGCTGTTCGGCCTGCTCTACATCCTGGTCTGGGAGGGCCTGCTGGGCCGCTTCGTCAGCGGCACCCGGGTGCTGTCGATCGAGCAGTACGTGATCACGATCGCGGACAAGATCGCCCCGACCGGCATCCTGGAGGCCCGGGTCTCCCCGACGGTGTCGATCGTGATGGCGGCGATCTTCGTGGTGGGCTGCGCCGTGGCGGCGGTGGATCGCCTGCGCAGCTTCAGCATGGCCGGCGAGACGAGCTGACTCCATCGGCGATGATGGACGGATGCCGGCCGACGCTCCGTACTACCGCCCCGACCTCGCCTACATCCACGATCAGGGCTACGGATTCCACGCCACGGACTGCGCGCCCGGCATCCTGAAGCTGCTGGAGCCGGTGCGCGAGCGGGGCGGCCTGGTCCTGGAGATCGGCTGCGGGTCCGGCCTGCTGACCAGGCTGCTGGTGCGGGCCGGCCACCGGGTCATCGCGACGGATGCGGCCCCGGCGATGCTCGACCTGGCGCGGGCGGCCGTACCGGAGGCGGAGGACATCCGGACGCTGGTCCTGCCGGACGATCCGGTGCCGCCGGTCGACGCGGTCGTCGGCGTCGGGCACGCGCTGAACTACCTGCCGGATCTGGCGGCCGTGCAGCGCGGTCTCGCCGCGCTGGCCGGCGCGCTGCTGCCCGGCGGGGTGCTCGCCCTGGACCTGTGCGACCTGGAATGGGGAGCCGCCCGGGCGGGTGCCGTCGGGCAGGGCCGGGTCGGCGCCGACTGGGCGATCGTCACCCGGTTCAGCCGGCCGGCCCCGGATCGCTTCGAGCGGGACATGACGACCTTCGTGCGGCTCCCGGACGGCACCTACCGCCGCGACGAGGAGCACCACGGCAACGTTCTGGTCGACACCGCGGCGGTGCCGGGCCTGCTGCTCGACCACGGCGTGACGGCCACGATCGGAGACTCGTTCGACGATCCGGAGCATCCGCTGCCCGTCGGCCTGAAAAGCGTGATCGGCCACGCCGCCGGCTGAATCCCCTCAGAGCCGGATGCGGGCGGCGATCGGCAGGTGGTCACTGCCGGTCGCCGGGAGCGCCCAGACCTCGGTGACGGTCACCGACCGCCCCATGATCTGGTCGATCCGCGCGACCGGCGCCCGGGCCGGCCAGCTGAAGGCGAAGGTCGATTCCGCCGTGCTGAGCAGGGCGCTGATCGGCGCCAGCTCCCGGTCGTCCACTGTGTAGTTCAGGTCGCCCAGCAGCAGCACCTTGCCGAGCGGATCGGCGGCGATCGCGGCCCCGAGCCGTGCGGCGCTCTCATTCCGCCGCGCCGAACCGAGCCCACTCACCCCGATCCGCATCGACGGCAGATGGGCGACGTAGACAGCGACGTCGCCGCCGGGCATCCGCGCGACGGCCCGCAATCCCCGGTTCCAGTCGGTGCCGACGTCCCTGGGCCGGATGTCCAGCAGCCGCGCCTCGGACAGCGGATACCGCGACCAGAGCCCGACGGTGCCCTGCACGGTGTGGTGGGCGTATTCGGCGGGCATCGCCGCCGCATAGGCCGCGAGCGCGGCGGGCGTCACCTCCTCCAGCGCGATGAGGCCGGGCCCGACCTTCAGTAACTCCCGCACGGTGGCGGCGGGGTCGGCGTTCTCGTCGCTGACGTTGTGCTGCACGGCGACCAGGTCGTGGGGGGAGCCGGGCGGGGAGCCAAGATGCCCGCCGAAGACGCCGAGCCAGGCGGCAACCGGCAGCAGTGCGGCCAGCGCGGCGACACCCGAACGCCGCCACCAGGCCAGACCGAGCAGCACCGGAACGCTGAGGCCGAGCCACGGGAGAAACGTCTCCACCAGGCTGCCGAGCTGCCCGACCGCGTTCGGCACCGCCCGAGGGAAGACCAGCAAGCCAGCGACCGCCACGGCGAGCACCACAATGGCTGCGCCGCGGATCCGCCAGGGACGTCGGCTCAGGCTTCGCACCACGTGATGCTGACAGGGCGCCGCAACCCCGTCGTCGCCTCGCGCGGCCGTCAGAGCCGCTGACTGCGTCTCCTCTTCGAAGCGCCGCCGGGAGTTAGGTACGGTAGGTGCCCTATTTTGCCTCAAGGTGTAGGTCAAGGCGATGCTTGGGAGGGAACGCGGAGTACCGATCGGGAGGAAAGGCATGCCGGACGAGGAGATGACACCACCCCGGACGGGACAGACGCGGCGCCGCGGCGCGGCGCTGGAGGAGGCGATCCTGCTCGCCGCGGCCGACGAGCTCGCCGAGTGCGGTTACCCCGGGCTGACCATGGACCGGGTCGCCAAGCGGGCCGGCACCAACAAGAACGCGATCTACCGCCGCTGGCCGGACCGGCTCGCTCTCGGCATCGCCGCCTACCGCAAGCTGGCCAGGACGATCCAGCCGCCGGACACCGGCGATCTGCGCGACGACGTGCTGGAGCTGCTGCGCCGGGCCAACCGGCACTGGAGTTCACCGCTCGGTGCCGTCCTGCGCGACCTGCTGACGGCGGCCGGCAGCGCGCAGCAGCTCGTGGCGCAGCTGCCGGAGCAGTCCACCGACGCCATGACCGCGATGTGGCTCACCATCCTGGGCCGCGCCGTCGCGCGCGGGGAAGCCTCCCCCGAATCGCTGCATCCCCGGGTGGCCACCGTGGCGATCGTGCTGCTGCGCAACGAATTCGTCACCCGAGGCGCGCCGACCGCCCCGGACGAGGTCCTCATCGAGATCGTCGACGAGGTCTACCTACCGCTCGTGCGGCGCCGCGCCGGATAGCCGGCCCGCTAGGACGGCGCAGCCCGGGCCGCGCAGGTCGGCGAGGGCGGCCGCTCGTCCGCAGGCCACCATGCCGATGGCCTCGATCGGGCCGGTCAGCGGCGCGCCGGAGCCGCCGCGCCAGTCGGTGTCGGTGGCGACCATTTCGAGCCCGTCGAGCCGGCCCGGCGGCACCAGCGTGCGAACAACGCGGTCCGACGTCAGGTAGTCCAGCAGGATGCGCCAGTGCTCGATCGGCACGTCGATGGGCAGGCCGAGCGGCCGGGCGATATCGCGCAGGTGGACGCAGGTGTCGGTGAACGGCCCCAGCGGGCCGATCCGC
The DNA here is from genome assembly GCF_003947245.1 of Actinoplanes sp. ATCC 53533. Classification (NCBI taxonomy): domain Bacteria; kingdom Bacillati; phylum Actinomycetota; class Actinomycetes; order Micromonosporales; family Micromonosporaceae; genus Actinoplanes; species Actinoplanes sp. ATCC 53533. The sequence continues at coordinate 32,709 of NZ_QHHV01000151.1, forward strand.
GGCGGGCTCACCTGGTCCGGGGCGTGCTCGCGCAGCAGGGCGATCAGCTCGTGCCGAGGCTTCCGGGCGAGATCGCGGGCGAAATGGTCCACGGCCCGGTCGATGTCGCCCCGGTAGCGCAGCGCAGTGAGGACGAACCGCCCGACGCCGACCAGCATCGGCTGGAGAAGGTGCGCGGCCAGGTGGCCGACGTTCCAGCCGGCGCACAGCGTCTCGGTCCGCCACTGGGTGTCGTCGAGGGTCTCGAGCAAGTCGGCGATCACCAGCCGGTTGCTCGTGGCCCGGGCGTAGATCTCGACGTCGGTGATCATGAAGTCTCCCCGGCCCGCCTGCGCACGTCGCGGCTCAGCGACCGCAGGACCTTGGCGGCCGTCGCGATCTCCTCCTGTGTGCAGTCCCGGGCCAGGCCGGCCAGCTGCCGTAACGCTGAGGCCCTTCGGCCGCAGCGAGGCCTCGACCACCCGGGTCGAGCTCAGCAGCAGCGGCCGGACATGCCGGAGGACTTCGTAAACCGCCGGCCCCCGTTCCAACATGACAACCACGATGTCATATTCACTCCCATGATCGGCAGGCGTGGCGAGGGGATCCGAGGGAGTCAGGCGGAGACGCCGAGCTTGTGGGTGCAGGGGTGGGTGGGGTCCCCGGCGATCGCGATCACCGAGTCCAGGCGGTCGCGGGTCGCCAGCAGCCCGGTGATCTGCCGGTCGATGCGGTCGCGTTCGACCCTCAGCAGGGCCAGCGTTTCCGGCGTGGTCACCCCCGTGTGCACGCAGGGCAGCAGCTCCAGGATCGTCCGGCTGGGCAGCCCGGCCGCGTAGAGCTGCTGGATGAGCTCGACCCGCTCCGCCGCCGCCGGCGGGTAGAGCCGCTGGCCGCGGGGTGTGCGCTGCGACTTCAGCAGGCCCTGCTCCTCGTAGTAGCGCAGCGCGCGGACGCTCACGCCCGTCGCGCCGGCCAGTTCGCCGATCCTCATGGTCATCTCCCGGAGTCGATCCCGCCGGGCCGGCCACCCGAAGTGACGTCGGCCACGACCCTTGCCTCTGACGTCAACGTCAGGTTTTAGCGTAGCCGCCATGAAGATTTCTGGATCCGTCGCCCTCGTCACCGGCGCCAACCGCGGCATCGGCCGGCAGTTCGTCCTTGAGTTGCTGGCCCGTGGCGCCGCCAAGGTCTACGCCACCGCGCGCAATCCCGAGCTCGTTGACATCCCCGGCGTCGAGGTGCTGGCGCTGGACATCACCGATCCGGCCTCCGTCGCCGCCGCCGCCGCGCGGGCCGGGGACGTGGATCTGCTGATCAACAACGCCGGCGTCGCCACCTACACCAACCTCGTCACCGGCGACCTCGACAAGATCCGGCTGGAGCTGGACACGCACTTCTGGGGGACGCTGAACGTCATCCGGGCCTTCGCGCCGGCGCTCGGCGACGGCGCCGTCCTCAACGTGCTCTCCGCGCTGTCCTGGATCTCCTACGACGGCGCGAACGCCTACAGCGTGGCCAAGGCCGCTGAGTGGAGCCTCACCAACGGCGTCCGGCTGGAACTGGCGGCCCAGGGCACGCTGGTCACCGGGCTGCTGCTCGGCGCCGCGGACACCGACATGATGGCCGGTTTCGACGTCGAGAAGACCGGCCCCGCCGTGATCGCCCGGCGCGCCCTCGACGGCATCGAGGCCGGCGTCATCGAGGTACTCGCCGACGAGGCCGCCGCCCAGGCCAAAGCCGCCCTGGCCGGCGATCCCAGGCTGACCTACCCCACGGCGGTCTGAGACGAAGCGGCCGGGCCCGCGATGCGGGCCCGGCCGTCGATCGGTACGGGTTCATCTGGCGAACTTGCCTGGTTTCCGCCGCGGGTGGGCTCAGCCGGTGTTGCGCATCCCGGCCGCGATGCCGTTGACCGTGGTCAGCAGCGCCCGCTCCAGCGCCGTCGAATCCGACGGTGGGCGCCGTGCGCCCGGTGCTGTCGCCGGCTGCCGGTCGTCGTCGTTGAGCTCGCGGTATTGGCGCAGCAGCGCGACCTGCAGGTGGTGCAGCGGCTCCAGGTACGTGTCCCGGACGCCCAGCGTGCGGGACAGCTCCGGCGAGCCGGCCAGCAGCTCGTCCCGGCCGGTGATGGCCAGGATCTGCTCGACCGTCTTGGCGTATTCCTGCTCGATGGTGTCGAAGATGGGCTTCAGCTCGGCCGGCACCAGCGTCTCGACGTAGCGACGGGCGATGTTCAGGTCGGTCTTCGCCAGCATCATCTCCACGTTGGAGATGAACGTGCGGAAGAACTGCCAGTTCGCGTACATCTCGTGCAGGACATCCGTGTGGCCGGCCGCGCGGACCGCCGTCAGGCCGGTGCCCACGCCGAACCAGCCGGGCACGATCTGCCGGGTCTGGGTCCAGCCGAAGACCCACGGGATGGCCCGCAGGCCGCCCAGGCCGGCGTCCGCGTTCGGCCGCTTCGCCGGCCGGGAGCCGATGTTCAGCGCGCCCAGCAGCTCGGTCGGGGTCGCCGCCCAGAAGTACGCGGGCAGGTCCGGATTTTCGACCAGCGCCCGGTATGCCCCGTAGGCCGCCGCCGACGCGGTGTCCATCGCCCCGTCCCAGCGGGCCAGCGAGGTGAGATCGACCGACGGGGAGGTGTGCAGCAGCGTCGCCTGCAGCACCGCCGCCACGGTCAGCTCGAGGTTTTCCCGGGCCAGGGCCGGCAGCGTGTACTTGTCCGAGATGACCTCGCCCTGCTCGGTCACCTTGATCGCACCGTCCAGCGTGCCGTACGGCTGGGCCAGGATCGCCTCGTGCGTCGGGCCGCCGCCGCGGCCGACCGTGCCGCCGCGGCCGTGGAACAGCCGCAGCCGGACGCCGTGCCGGGCCGCCGCGTCGCGCAGCGCCCGCTGTGCCTTGTGGATCGACCACTGGCTGGTGGTGATCCCGGCCTCCTTGTTGCTGTCGGAATAGCCGAGCATGACCTCCTGCAGGTCGCCGCGGGCCCGCACGATCTCCCGGTATGCCGGGAGGGACAGCATCTCGTCCAGCAGGTCGCCACCGGCGTCCAGCTCGGCCGGGGTCTCCAGCAGCGGGACGATGCCGATCCGGGCCCGGCCGGTGTGGATGTCGATGAGGCCGGCCTCGCGGGCCAGCACCGCCGCGGCGAGCACGTCGTCCACGCCGAGAGTCATCGAGATGATGTACGACTCGATGACCTCCGCGCCGAACCGGTCCTGCGAGTCGCGGATCGTGTTGAACACGTCGAAGGTCTTGCGCGCCGAGTCGGTCAGCGGGGTGTCGTTGCTGGACAGCGGCCGCCGGCCGGTCAGCTCGGTGGCGAGCAGCTTGGTGCGGTCGGGCCGCTCCAGCGAGAGGTAGTCCTCGACCTCGCCGACCTGCGTGTACATCTGCGCCAGCACTTCGTGGTGCTTCTCGGCGTGCTCTCGGACGTCGAGAGTGGCGAGTTGCAGACCGAAGGCGGAGACCGTCCGGATCGCCGAGGCGACCGTGCCGACCGCGGTGAGCTGCCCCGAGTTGCGGGCCAGCGAGGCCCGGATCAGCTCGAGGTCGCCGATCAGCTCGTCGGTGCCCAGGTAGTCACGGCCGGGCACGTGGGCGGTGCCGCGGTGCAGCCGGTCGCGGGTGTTGGCGAGCTTGGCCTTGATGCAGCGGACCTTGAGCCGGTAGGGCTCCTCGGCGTTGGTGCGGCGGAACCGCGGCGCGACCTCGGCGAGCGCGTCGAGATCCTTGGCCAGGCTGGCGGAGAGATCGAGGGACACCCCGCGCAGGCGCCGGGAGACCGACAGCTCGTCGATCAGGGCGTCCATCGCCGCCTCGGTGGCCTGGATGCCGTGCTCGTGCTGGATGATCAGCACGTCGCGGGTGACGGCCGGGGTGACGAACGGGTTGCCGTCGCGGTCGCCGCCGATCCACGTGCCGAAGGTCAGCGGGCGCGACGTCGGTGAGGTCTCCACGCCGAGCTGGCGCAGCGTCTCGGCGAGATCGTCGAGCACCTGCGGGGCGGCGTCCGCGTACAGGTCCTTGAGGTAGTAGACCGCGTTGCGGGCCTCGTCGGTCGGGTCGGGCCGGTCCAGGCGCAGCTCGTCGGTCTGCCAGAGCAGGTCGATCAGCTCCGCGAAGCGGCGCGTGGAGGCCGTGGTGTCGGAGGCGCCGTACAGGATCGCGGCGCTGGCCTCGCCGTCCAGCGAGTCGGCGAGCCCTCGCAGCTTCGACAGGATCGAGCGGCGGGCGGCCTCGGTGGGGTGCGCGGTGAAGACCGGGCGCACCGCCAGCCGGCGGGCGGCGGCGGCGATCTCGTCGGCGGGGACCCCCTGCTCGGCGATGCGCTTGGCGGCCTGGTCCAGCCAGCCGCCGTTGCGGGCCCGGCGGCGGCGCAGGTCGCGGGCGCGGTGCACCTGCTCGGTGATGTTCGCCAGGTGGAAGTAGGTGGAGAACGCCCGGGCCAGCTTGGTGCCGGTGGTGACATCCATGGCGGCGAGGCGCTCGGCGGCGGCCGGAGCGTCGGCCCGGACCAGCGCACGGACCTCCTCGACCAGGTCGAGCAGGGGCTTGCCCTCCTGGCGGGCGAGCGTCTGGCCGAGCAGCGTGCCGATCCGCCGGATATCGGCGCGCAGCGCCGCGTCGGGGCTCTCGGGGTCGAGCTGGCCGTGCTGGTCTGTCATCGGAGCGCTCCTCAACGAAGGACTTGCATGGGCTTTCCGCCGCGGACTGGATCTGCATCGCGTGCGGAGGACAGCGCTGTCCCGACTTCGCCGATCGTATCGGTGCCCCGCCCCGCAGGGGTGCTTTGAGGCAAGTCTCATAGCCGCTTACGTCCGCTTCACGCCTGTTCGGATTACCTGTGCGAGACAAACCCTCTGGGGAGGAACAAGAATGCCAAGTAGGACCCGAATCATGGTGGCGGGCGTGGCCGTCACTGCCGTCGGCATGGCCGCCGCCGGCATGGGCGTGGCGAACGCCGCCGCCGCACCGCCGCCGCTGGCCCTCACCATGGCCACGCAGAACGTGCTCGCGGAGCGGTACGTCTATCAGGGCGAAGACGGGCAACAAGAGGTGTCCCTCAACCTCGACCTCGGCGTGTACGCCATCGCCGGGAAGAACGCGCTGGAGATCCGGGCGAAGCGCGCCTCCTACGCCAAGCCGATCACAGCCGAGCAGATCGTTGTCAAGAACGGCAAGAAGACGGCAGTGCGGCTGCCCGCCGGGATGGTCACCGGGTGGGGCGGTCTGAAGAACTTCACCACGGTCGTCCTCAAGAACGCCGCGGGCAAGCAGGTCGGCAGCTACCAGAACGACTTCTGCCCGAATGCCTACGAATCGGTCCGGACCCGGCGCGACGCGCCGGCGCAGACCCCCTATCCGCGGGGCTGTTCGGACGCTCCGTTCAACCTGGGTGCGGTGTGGGGCATCCAGGCCGGCTGGAACGCTCCCGTCGCCAGCCTGCCCCGGAGCGAGAGCTTCGACCTCGCGGAGGGCAAGTACACCGCGACCGTCACGGTCAACAAGAAGTACCGGGACCACTTCAAGATCACCGCGAAGAGCGGGACGCTGAAGCTCAACATCACGGTCAAGACCATCACGGTGACCGACGATGAGGAGTCGGCGGCGGCCGTGGCCCAGGTCAGGGCGGCTCGCGCGGGTGACGACCCGGCCCGGGCGGCAGCCGTCGGCGAGCACGGTGAGCACGCCGGCCAGGGCGACCCGGAGCTGCAGATCTCGGCCTACAAGCCGGGCTTCCGGCCGCCGGCGAAGCGGCCGAAGGCCGTCGCCGCGTCCCGCATCGCCAAGGGCCCGCGTCCGGACCTGCGCTCGCTGCCGGCCTGGGGGATCTCGCTGTCGCAGGAGGGCCGGAAGTCGTACGTCAACTTCGGGGCCACCGTGTGGAACGCCGGCACATCGCCGCTGCTGGTCGACGGCTTCCGCCGGACCGGCACCGAGCTGATGGACGCGTACCAGTACTTCTTCGACGCCAAGGGCAAGGAGGTCGGCTCGGTCGCGGCCGGCACCATGGAGTGGGACGCCCGCGAGGGGCACCGGCACTGGCACTTCACCGACTTCGCGCAGTACAACCTGCTCAAGGCGAACAAGAAGGTGGCCGTGCGCAGCGGCAAGGAGGCCTTCTGCCTGGCCAACACCGACGCGGTCGACTACACCATCCCGAACGCCAAGTGGCGCCCGGACAACACCGACCTGTCCAGCTCCTGCGGCCAGAACACCGCCGTCGCGGTGCGTGAGGTGCTCGACATCGGCGGCGGCGACACCTACTCGCAGGACCGGCCGGGCCAGTCCTTCGACATCACCAGCGTGCCGAACGGCACCTATTACATCGAGGTCAAGGCCAACCCGTCCAACAAGCTGGCCGAGCTGAGCACGAAGAACAACACCGCCCTTCGCAAGATCGTGATCGGCGGCACCGCGACCGCGCGCACCCTCAAGGTGCCCTCGGTCTACGGGCTCGACTGACCGTTCCACCCGCGACGCACACCCGGGCACCGGCTCCCGCTCTTGGGAGGCGGTGCCCGCGTGTATGTCCCCACCTGCGTGATTTGAGGTAGGTCTCATAGGTCCTTACGTCCGCTTCACTCCTTTCCGGTTTACCTGGGCGCAACACAGCCTCTGGGGAGGAAAAGCATGACAAGAAGGACCAGGATCCTGGTGGCCGGCGCCGTGGCCGCCACCGTCGGCGTGGCCGCCGGCGGGGTGGGCGTGGCGAACGCGGCCGCCGAACTGCCACCGCTGGCGCTGACGCTCGCCACCACCAGTGTGGTCGCCGAGCGGTACGTCTGGGACGAAGAGAGCTATCTGTTCTTCGACCTGGGCGTCAACGTGATCGCGGGCAAGGACCCGTTCGAGATCCGGGCGACCCGCAAGTCGTACGCCGACCCGATCGTCGCCAAGCAGATCGTGCTCAAGAACGGCAAGAAGCAGGAGGTGACGCTGCCGGCCGGGATGGTCACCGGGTGGCAGGGCCTCAAGGACTTCACCACGGTCAGCATCAAGAATCCCGCGGGCGCCGAGGTCGCGAACTACAAGACCGACTTCTGCCCGAATTCGTTCGAGTCGGCGCGGACCCGGCGGGACGCGCCCGCGCAGAACCCGTACCCGCGCGGCTGCTCGTACAACCCGTTCACCATCGGCGGGGTCTGGGGCATCCAGGCCGGCTGGAACGCCACCACCGACAGCATCCCGGCCACCGGCCAGTTCGACCTGGCCGACGGCGACTACACGGCGACCGTGACGGTGAACCAGACGTACCGGGACTACTTCAAGATCGCGGGCAGCTCCGCGATGAGCGTGAATCTCAAGGTCGAGACCATCGACCAAGGCGAGGGCGCGGCGGCCGTCAAGGCGAAGGTGCAGGCCGCCCGGGTGGGCGCGGACACCGCCGAGGCGGCGGCCGTCGCCGAGCACGGTGAGCACGCCAGCCAGGGCGACCCGGAGCTGCAGATCTCGGCCTACAAGCCGGGCTTCCGGCCGCCGGCGAAGCGGCCGAAGGCCGTCAAGGCCGCCAGCATCGCCAAGGGCCCGCGTCCGGACCTGCGTTCGCTGCCGGCCTGGGGCATCTCCCTGTCACAGGAGGGCGACAAGACCTATGTCGCCTTCGGCGCCACCGTCTGGAACGGGGGGACGTCGCCGCTACTGGTCGACGGTTTCCGGCAGACCGGCACCGACCTGATGGACGCGTACCAGTACTTCTTCGACGCCAGCGGCAAGGAGGTCGGCTCCGTCGCCGCCGGCACCATGGAATGGGACGCCCGCGACGGGCACCGGCACTGGCACTTCACCGACTTCGCGCAGTACAACCTGCTCAAGGCGGACCAGAAGGTGGCCGTGCGCAGCGGCAAGGAGGCCTTCTGCCTGGTCAACACCGACGCGGTCGACTACACCATCCCGAACGCCAAGTGGCGCCCGGACAACACCGACCTGTCCAGCTCCTGCGGCCAGAACACCGCCGTCGCGGTGCGTGAGGTGCTCGACATCGGTAGCGGCGACACCTACACGCAGAACCTGCCCGGCCAGTCCTTCGACATCACCGACCTGCCGAACGGCACCTACTACATCGAGGTCAAGGCCAACCCGTCCGACAGGCTGACCGAGCTGAGCACGACCAACAACTCCGCCCTGCGGAAGATCGTCCTGGGCGGCACGCCGACCGCGCGCACCCTTGAGGTGCCGCCGGTCAACGGCATCGAGGGCTGAATCTCGCCGGCCCCCGGCTCACGACCGGGGGCCGGCCAGGTCCAGGGCGTACTCCGGCCACCATTCGCCGGCCGGGGGAGCGCCGCCGCCGCAGGCGCCGTCGGACTCGCCCGGCCGTTTGATCCACAGGTACGCGTCGGCGAGCGGCACGCCGGTCCGGGTGGTCGGCGTCTCGCCGAGGGCCCGGCCGGGCGGGTTGCACCAGTGCCGGTCGCCGCCGCCCCGCTGGGCCGGCCCGTTGCCGTTGCGGCTGGTGTCCACGACGAAGTGCGCGCCGTCCAGCAGCGCGGAGAGTTTCCGGCCGTACGCGACGTTGTCCGCGGTCGTCTCGAAGTTGGCGACGTTGAGCGCGAAGCCGGCCGCCCGGGTGATGCCGGCCCGGCGCAGGGGGGCGGTCATCCGGGACGGCTCGATGATCCAGGTCGGATTGCCCGCGTCGAGGTAGACCAGCACGCCCGGGACCGCTCGCAGCGCGTCGACGGCCTCGGCGAGCAGGTCGTACCGCTCCTCCGTGGCCTCGGTGTCCAGGCAGCCCCGCACGGCCTGCGGAATCGCGTCGGGTTCGAGCACGATCAGCGCCCGGTGGCCGTGCAGGGCGCCGGCCATGGCCCGTACCCAGGCCCGGTAGGCGTCGGCACCGGCCGCGCCGCCGGCCGACTGCCCGGAGCAGTCCCGCTCCGGGATGTTGTAGAAGGTGAGCACGGGCAGCCGCCCGGCCGCGGTCGCGGCCGCGACCAGGCTCCGGGCCCGCTGCGCGTAGCCCGGTGCCTCGTCGGCGAACCAGGTCGCGGTCGGCTGGTCGGCGATCCGCCGGATGGCCGCGACGTCGGCGGTACGCCCGGCGCCCCGCCACGCCGCGATCTGGTTCACCGCCGCGCCGTTCGGGTCGACGTACAGCGGTTGTCCGGCCAGCCGCCCGGCGGCCCGGGCAGCGGGCATGCCCGACCGGCTGGCTGCCGGACCGAGCACGACGGGCGAGTCGGCGTCGCGCCGGGCGAGCACCAGGATAGCGGCTACGACCAGCACGAGGGCCAGCCCGGCCGCGGGCAGCGCCCAGCGGGACAGGCCCGGGCCGGGGCGTCTCCTCGACATCAGCGCACCCGGACCCAGCGGCCCGTCGACGGCACACCCCTGTCGTCGACGAGGAACAGCAGGTACCAGCCCGACGGCACGAGCCCCCTTGGCCTTCGGGATCGACAGCGCCACGCCGTTCGCCGCCGGCGTCACGTCCAGCGCGACCGACCGCTGATCCACGTCGGTGACGTGGGTGACGGCACTGGGCCGCAGCAGCCGGGCGGCGCGCACCCGACCGGCGTCCGGGGTGGCGAAGCCGACCGTCGTGCCACGCTGCACAGAGGACGGTCCGGCGCCGACGGTGGGCCGCCGGCCCTTGAAGAGGTACGGCGGGGAGTAGACCTCGATGCGCTGCTCGAAGGTGCCGGGGTCCTTGCCGGCCGGGTCGTAGAGCGGATCGCCGCCCATGGTGATGACCCGTCCGTCGGGCAGCAGCAGCGCCTCGGAGTGGTAATCGCGGCCGACCGTGGACTCCGCCACGGCCTCGAAACGGTTGCTCGCGGGCCGGTAGATCTGCGCGTTGAACAGGTCGCTGCGGGGCCGGCCCCGGTATTCGCCGCCGCGGTAGCCGGACGAGCCGCCGGTGGTCAGCACCGTGTCGTCGGGCAGCAGCACCGTGCTCAGGTACCGGGCCGGCTGCGGCAGGTCCGGCCCGGGCCGGTATCTGGGCGCCGCCTCGTCCAGGTCCGCGATGGCCGTACGCGGGGTGGACACGGCCGAATCGCCCACCTCGCCGCCGCCGAAGATCATCACCCGCTGGTCCTGCGCCGGCGGCAGCAGCACCGACGAACTCGTCTCGGTCAGCCGCGGATCGAGCAGGCCGGGCACCACCCGGAACCGGTTCGTCCCGAGGTCCCACAATCCGGGGGTGCGCCCGACGGTGTCCGAGCCGTAGCCGGAGTTGGCGCCCGAGAAGAACAGCCGCCCGTCCCGCATCAGGTGCAGCGCGGGATAGGTGGGAAAGACCCGCTTGAGCTTCGGCGCGTCGACCCAGCGCCGCTGGTCCTTGACGTACCGCTCGTTGTTGCCGGGCAGCATCCGGCCGAACTCGTCCAGCCCGGACACCGCGAGCACGTCACCGTTGGGCAGTTCGGCGAGCGTCGGATACCAGCGACTCTTGACCATGTCGCCGGTGCGGACGTACCGCTCGGTCCGCGGGTCGAACTCGTAGGACGTCTTGTCCCCGCCGTACTCCTGCTTCTCCCGGGTGATCTTGTCCGAGACGCCGTAGATGTTGCGCCGGTCCGGGCCCCGCAGGCCGGCGACCGCGTACTGGGCCGGGTGGTCCACCACCGCCGCGTCGCCCTCGGCCGCGGCGTCGACCCATACCTCGGCCTCGCCCGCGTGGGTCGCGACCTGCGCGCCGTGCTTCATCGCGGTCGCCGCCGGCACGGTCACGTCGGCGCGGGTCAGGTAGGACTGGCCGGTCGCGCCGGTCAGCCTGGTGCCCTTCCGCAATACCCGGGGGCCGCCGGCCGGCGACTCGTTCTTGATCTTCATGACGCCGGCGGCGTGCGTGATGTTCTTCGCCAGCACCTCGTACGATTTCGTCCCACCCGCGACCAGCAGGTTGCCGTTGGGCAGGAAGGTGTGCCCGGCACAGAACACGTCCGTCGGCGTGGGCACCTCGCTGAACGTGTCGCGCCCGGGGTCGTACAGCACCGAGCGGAAGGTGCCGGCCTCGAAATCCTTCCGGTTGTTGCCGCTGCCCGCCACGATCAGTACCTTGCCGGTGTTCAGCAGGGCCGCGTGGATGGCGTTGACCCGGAAGGCGGCCGGCACCGGCAGCTGCGCCCAGTGGCCGTACCGCTGTTTGTAGGAGTCGCGGTTGATGGTGAAGTCGTGCAGCGCGGCCGAGCCGAACGCCACCACCGGCTGGTTGACGAAGACGAGCAGGCCCAGGACGGCGAGGCCGATCAGGCCGCTCAGCAGGCGGCGCGGCAGCGACGGGCGGGGGCGGGGCTTCATGCGGGGGACTCCACGGGGTCGGCGGCGGACTTCTCCTGCGGGGTGCCGGACGACGGCGGTGCCGCCCGGCGGCGCCGGTGTTCCTGGCCGGCCCAGATCGCGGGCGGCAGCAGGCAGATGACCAGGTTGAGGCTGGGCCACAGCCACATCGTGCCGTCGACGTGCCCGCCGATCGGCGCGCAGGCGAGCAGCACCAGATAGAAGGCCGCCCAGCGCAGGCCGGGCCCGAACGTCAGCAACCGGTCCGGGCTGGCCGAGTCGCCCTTCGGCGTCACCACGAAGCCGGTCTGCCGGCGCAGCAATGAGCTCAGGTACGAGGACACGTACACCGGCGTGGACAATGTGGATATCAGCATGCCGGTGAACCCGGACGAGCCGGCGTCCTCGTGCGGGCTGGTGTTGTGCCGGCGGTTCCACAGGTACAGCCCGACCTGGAACAGGGCGGCGTCCACATAGAACATCAGCCACACCTCCTGCGGCACCTGCACGCCCTTGGCGCCGAGCACCAGATAGCAGACGGCGTTGACCGCGCCGAGCAGCCACGCCAGCGCGGTCAGCGGGTAGTAGGACATCAGCAGCGCGTAGTGCAGCGCCCGGCGGAACCCCAGCCGCCACAGGAACCTGGCGAACGAGGTGACGAGGACCTCGTTCGTGCCGCGCGACCACCGGTGCTGCTGGGTGAAGTAGTCGGTCCACGACGACGGGCCCTCGCCGACGGCGAGCACGTCCGGGGTGTAGACCGAGCGCCAGCGCTTGCCGGAGCCCGGATTGCGGGCGCTGTGCAGCACCAGGCTGGTGGCCATGTCCTCGGTGATGGAGTCCTGCAGGCCGCCGATGCCGCGCAGCGCCGAGATGCGCACCGCGTTGTTGGTGCCGACCAGCATCGAGACGCCGAGCCGGTTGCCGGCCCGCTGCAGCAACGAATGGAACAGGTACTGCTGGGACTCGGCCCAGCGGGTCACCACGTTGTCGTAGTTGCCGTAGATCTGCGGGCCGACCACGAAAGCGACGTCTGGATCGCGGAAGTAGCCCAGCAGCCGCTCGCAGAAGTTGGGCATCGGCACGTGGTCGGGGTCGACCGAGACGAACACGTCGTACTCCGTGCCGTGGTCGCTGACCCAGGAGTTGTAGTTGCCGTGCTTGGTCTTCGCCTTGAAGGCGCCGGTCTCGGTGTTGTACTGCGCCCGGCCGCGCCGGCTGAAGTGCCGCACGCCGATCCGCGCGCACATCGCCTTGACCTCGTCGTTGTCGCCCTCGTCGAGCAGCCAGACGTCGTAGCGGCCGGGGTGGCGGATGGCCCGGGCCGCGCGCAGCGTGCGCTCGACCATCGCGACCGGTTCCTTGCCCGGCACGATGGTGGTGAGGAACGCGACCCGCAGGTCGCGGTCCGGCACCATCGGCACCGGGTCCCGGGCCCAGAGCGTGGCCAGGCACAACGTGACCACGTTGAGCAGCCGGAACAGCTCGATCAGCGTGGTCGACACGATCATCACGACGGTGGCGGCGTAGAGCCAGGTGCGCGAGCCGGCGGCGGGGAGCTCGATCGAGGAGACCAGCCAGGCGAGGAACGTGCTCTCGAAGGCGAAGGCGAACAGGGTGATCAGGACGGTGGTCAGCGGCCTGCGCCGGGCCAGCGGGCGCATCCTGACCCGGTTCGGGCCCGGACCGGGAACCTCCGCGGGGCCGGCGAGCACGCTGTAGCCGCTGTACTCGTACCGGCCGGGCAGCAGGGCGGTGGGGGCGTTCAGAACCCGCGCGAGGCTGGGGTCACTCATCCTCAGGCGGACAGCGGCACAGCGGAGCGGACCCGCACCTGGGTATCGGCCGCGCTGTCGCCGGTGGCGCGCGACACGTTGAGCCGGCGCGGGCGGGCGGCGGCCTGCTCGGCGCGCGGAGCCGGCAGCAGGCGGGCCGGTGTCGCGGCCGGCCGGGTCTTGCTGACGAACGCCCGGCGGGCGGCGGCGAAGCCGGACCGGTCGCCGAACATGTCGCTGCTCATCTCCGCGAGTTCGCGTGCCTCGTACACGTCCAGCGGCACCCGTTCGGCGGCGAGCCGCTGGGCCTTCGCCGACTGACGACGGCGGGCGTCGCGGGCGTCCGCGAGCCGGGCGGCGAGCGCGGTCAGCCACTCGGCGTACGCCTCGGGGTGGCGGGGGCCGACCTCGTCGATCAGGCCCAGCGAGGCCGCCTGCTCGACGCTGACCGGCAGCTTCGCGTCGATCAGCCGTTGGGCGGCCTCCGGCCCGACCCGCCGGGGGAGGGTGAACGTGTGCAGCTCGGAGCCGTACAGGCCGATGTCGTAGTAGGGGTTCAGCACGGTGCCCCGGCGGGCCGCCACGATGTCGGCGCCGAGGCCGAGCATCACGCCGCCGGCGCCGGCGCTGCCCGCGTACGCGGCCACCACGACCTGCCGGGTGCAGGAGATGATCTCGCGGCACACCGCGTTGATGGCCTTGATGTTCGCCCAGGCCGCGGCGGCCGGGTCGGCGGCGGCGTCCACCGCCGCGAGGTGGATGCCGTTGCTGAACGCGTCGGTGCCGCTGCGTAGCACCAGCACCCGGGTGTCCTGGAGCGTCGCGTACCGCAGCGCGGCCAGCAGCCGGCGGCAGTGCCCGGTCGACATCGCGCCGTTGTAGAAGTCGAAGGCCAGCCAGCCGACCGGCCCGGCCCGGCGGTACCGCACCTGCCGGTACGAGGGCACCTCCGGCTCCGTGCCCGGCGGCAGCGGCGAGTCGGGTACGCCGCGCAGCCGCTTGCCGAGCAGGGTGGTGGCCGGCAGCTTGACCCGGTCGGGGTGGGCCGCGTCGCGCAGGTTGCCGAGCCAGAGGCTGCTGTCCCCGGTGGCCACGAGCACGGCACCCTGGCGGCGGCTGAGCACCATGCCGGGGCGGGCGCCGCGGCCCGGCCCGGTGTGCGCGTCGTAGGCGAAGACCTCCAGTCCGGCGACCGTGGTCCGTACCCCGGGAGCGCCGTCGGCCGCGCGGATCCGCCGCAGGATCTGCTCGCCGGGCTGGGACCAGTCGAAGGCGCGGTCGGCCTGCCGCATGGCGGGCCGCGGCCGGGCGCCCTGCACCTCGATGGTCATCTCGGCGGCGGCCACCGGGCGGAACGCCGGGTCGGCGGCCTTGGCGAGGACCTCGAAGAGGCATTCCATGGTCGCGTCGGCGACCGGTCCGTTGTAGAGCGAGGACTTGCGCGGTGCGGCGGCGGGCATCGGAAAGGTCCGGGTGGCCCAGACCGGCCCCGCGTCCATCTCCTCGACGGCCTGCAGGGCGGTGACTCCCCAGGTGGGGGTGCCCTCGGTGATCGCCCAGTCCAGCGACGACGGCCCGCGGTCGCCGACCGGCCCGGGATGGATGATCACCGTGCGGTGCCGGCGCCAGACCTGGGCGGGGACCCGGTCCCTGAGGTACGGGCACAGGATCAACTCGGGCTCGGCTGCGGCTACCGCGTCGATGACCTCCTGGTCACCGGTGGCGAGCAGCACACCGACGTCATGGCCCGCCTCCCGCAGCGCGCACCAGGCCCGCTGGCTCAGACCGTTGAACGCCGACACGAGCAGCAGAACCCGCACATTGCCTCCCCAGACAATTCCCCCAACGATCAATGGGCAGTCTTTGCCACCCGTTTGCCGGTATGTCGGACATGCTGTCCGATAGCGGTCCGTCGTCCCGAGGATGTCGGTCGGCGGACTAAGCTTGGGGCATACCCCCCGTCCAACTGGCGTCGGGGGTTTTCGATGTGCCTCCTCGGGAGTCTTTCTCATGCAACTCAGTGGCCTGATCCCGGCCGCCCTGCGTGACCGCGGGCTGGCCCGGGCCCGCGATCTGGCCCACAAGGGCGGGGCCGACTCCGACGCCCTCGACCTCACCGCGCCGGCCTCGCTGCGCCCGTTCATCGTGGCCGCCGTCGCCGGCCCGGCCGAGTCCGGTGGCGCCGGGCGCCCGGTGCTCGCCGTGACCGCGACCAGCCGGGAGGCCGACGACCTGGCCGAGGCGCTCGGCTGCCTCATCTCGCCCGACCGCGTCGCCGTCTTCCCCTCGTGGGAGACGCTGCCGCACGAACGCCTCTCGCCCCGCTCCGACACCGTCGGGCGCCGGCTGGCCGTGCTGCGCCGCCTCGCCCACCCCGGCGCCGTCGGCGGCGAGCCGGTCCAGGTGGTCGTCGCGCCGGTCCGCAGCCTGCTGCAGCCCCAGCTCAAAGGCCTCGGCGACCTGGAGCCGGTGGAGCTGCACACCGGCGGCGCCGCCGAGCTCGAGACGGTCGCGCGCCGGCTCACCGACATGGCGTACGCCCGGGTCGACCTGGTCACCAAGCGCGGCGAGTTCGCCGTGCGCGGCGGCATCCTCGACGTCTTCCCGCCCACCGACGAGCACCCGTCCCGGGTCGAGTTCTGGGGCGACGACGTGGAGGAGATCCGCACCTTCGCCGTCGCCGACCAGCGCACCATCTCCGAGGTCCAGCGGCTCTGGGCGCCGCCCTGCCGCGAGCTGCTGCTCACCCCGCAGGTGCGCGCCCGCGCCGCCGAGCTGGCCGAGCAACACCCGGAGATCGGCGAGATCCTGGACAAGCTGGCCGAGGGCATCCCGGTCGAGGGCATGGAGTCGCTGGCGCCCGCGCTGGTGGGCGACTCGGATGCGATGGAGCTGCTGATCGACTGCATGCCGCGAGGCACGCACGTGCTGCTCTGCGACCCCGAGCGGATCCGCACCAGGGCGCACGACCTGACCCGCACCTCGGACGAGTTCCTGGAGGCCAGCTGGGCCGCGGCCGCGGTCGGCGGCCAGGCCCCGATCGACGTCGGCGCCGCCGCGTTCAAGACCCTCGCCGACGTCCGCGCCCACGCCGCGGTCCTGCACCAGCCATGGTGGACGGTCTCGCCCTTCGGCCTGGCCGACGCCGCTCCGGCAGAGTCCGAGACGCCGTGGCTGGAGACCCCCGCGGTGGAGGTGTCGCCCGACCTCGGCGACGCCATCGCGCTGACTGCCCAGCCCGTCGCGCTCTACCACGGCGACACCGCCAAGCTCGCCGCCGACCTGCGGCAGTGGGCCGGCGAGCAGTGGGCGATCGCGCTGGTCTTCGAGGGCCACGGCACCGCACAGCGGGCCACCGAGCTGCTGCGCGACGCCGGCCTCGGCGTCACCCCGGTCGACGCCATCCCCGCCGCGATCGAGCCGGGCCAGCTCCTGGTGACCTGCGGCGGGCTCAACCACGGCTTCGTCGACGAGGGCTCCCGGCTCGCGATCATCACCGGCAACGACATCACCGGCGGCCGCGGCGCGTCCACGAAGGACATGCGCAAGCTGCCCAGCCGGCGGCGCAACACCATCGACCCGCTGGAGCTCAAGCCCGGCGACCACGTCGTGCACGAGCAGCACGGCATCGGCAAATACGTCGAGCTTGTGCAGCGCACGGTCAACGGCGCCGAGCGCGAATACATGGTCATCGAATATGCGGCCAGCAAGCGCGGCCAGCCCGGCGACCGGCTCTTCGTCCCCACCGACCAGCTCGACCAGCTCTCCCGCTACGTCGGCGGTGAGTCGCCCACGCTGCACAAGATGGGCGGCTCCGAGTGGCAGAAGAGCAAGGCCCGGGCCCGCAAGGCCGTCCGCGAGATCGCGGCCCAGCTCATCCAGCTGTACGCGGCCCGGCAGGCCTCCAAGGGACACGCGTTCGGACCGGACACCCCGTGGCAGCGTGAGCTCGAGGACGCCTTCCCGTACACCGAGACCCCCGACCAGATGGCGGCGATCATCGATGTCAAGCAGGACATGGAGCTCGCCGTCCCGATGGACAGGCTGATCTGCGGCGACGTCGGCTACGGCAAGACCGAGATCGCGGTCCGGGCGGCGTTCAAGGCGGTGCAGGACGGCAAGCAGGTCGCCATCCTGGTGCCGACCACCCTGCTCGCCCAGCAGCACTACAACACGTTCGCCGAGCGGATGAGCCAGTTCCCGGTGACGATCAAGCAGCTCTCCCGGTTCCAGACGCCGAAGGAGGCCACCCAGACGCTGGAGGAGGCCGCCAACGGCACCGCCGACATCGTCATCGGCACCCACCGGCTGCTGGCCGCGGCGACCCGCTTCAAGAGCCTCGGCATGGTCATCGTCGACGAGGAGCAGCGCTTCGGCGTCGAGCACAAGGAGCAGCTCAAGACGCTGCGGGCGTCCGTGGACGTGCTGACCATGTCCGCCACGCCGATCCCGCGCACCCTGGAGATGGCGATCACCGGCATCCGCGAGATGTCCACCATCGCCACCCCGCCCGAGGAGCGGCATCCGGTGCTGACCTTCGTCGGGGCGCACGACGACAAGCAGGTGGCCGCGGCCGTCCACCGCGAGTTGCTCCGCGACGGCCAGGTCTTCTACCTGCACAACCGGGTCGAGTCCATCGACCGGGCGGCCCGCCGGCTGCGCGAGCTGGTGCCCGAGGCGCGGATCGCCGTCGCGCACGGGCAGATGAGCGAGGAAGCCCTGGAGAAGGTGATGGTCGGCTTCTGGGAGAAGGACTTCGACGTCCTGGTCTGCACGACCATCGTCGAGTCCGGCATCGACATCCCGAACGCCAACACCCTCATCGTCGAGCGTGCCGACCTGCTCGGCCTCTCCCAGCTGCACCAGATCCGCGGCCGGGTCGGCCGCGGCCGCGAGCGCGCGTACGCGTACTTCCTCTACCCGCGGGAGAAGCCGCTCACCGAGACCGCCCACGAGCGGCTGGCGACCATCGCCCAGCACACCGAGCTCGGCGCGGGCATGTACGTGGCGATGAAGGACCTCGAGATCCGCGGCGCCGGCAACCTGCTCGGCGGCGAGCAGTCCGGCCACATCGAGGGTGTCGGCTTCGACCTGTACGTGCGGATGGTCGGCGAGGCGGTCAGCGCCTTCAAGGGCGAGCGGCCCGAGGAGGAGCCCGAGGTCAAGGTCGACCTGCCGATCGACGCGCACCTGCCGACCGACTACATCGCGGTGGAGCGGCTGCGCCTGGAGATGTATCGCAAGCTCGCCGAGGCCCGCGACAACGCGCGTCTGGACGAGGTCGTGGCCGAGATGACGGACCGCTACGGCGAGCCGCCGACCCACGTCGCCAACCTGATCGCGGTGGCCAGGTTCCAGCTGGTGGCCCGCGCGTACGGCCTCACCGACGTCTCCGTGCAGGGCAAGCACCTGCGGTTCTCGCCGCTGCCGCTGCCCGATTCGAAGCAGATGCGGCTCAAGCGCTACCACCCGGACGCGGTATACAAGACCACCAACGACCAGGTCAGCGTGCCCCGGCCGACGACCCGCCGGGTGGGCGGCGAGCCGCTGCGCGACCAGGCTCTGCTGCAGTGGTGCGCCCAGCTCCTGAAGGACGTGCTGGGTGAGGTTCCGGCCCCGGTGTCGGCATGATCCGATTTCCGGGGGCGGGCGGCGTAGGTCACATCGCCCGTGAGAGAGTCATCCCCATGCAGCGTGCCCGCCGACTAGCATCCACCGCCGTCGTCGCCGCCCTCGCGGTGAGCGGCTTGTCCGCCTGCCGTGCGGAGCCCGGCGTGGCCGCATATCTCGGCGATGGCAAGACGATCACCGATTCCCAGGTCGCGCGCATCTACGACGAGGCCCGCGACGAGCTGACCAAGTCCCGCGCGCAGGTGCAGCAGCAGGACACGACCGGTGCCTCGGCCTCGGCCGTCGCGCCGGTGCAGGTGCCGTTCAAGCAGAAGGACGTGCTGAACGCCCTGCTCACCGTCGAGGTGCTGGAGCGGGCGGCGGCGGCCAAGAGCGTGCAGCCGGCCACGGAGCCCACGGTCGAGCAGGTCGCCCAGGCTTCCAACTTCTCCGCCGGCTGGGAATACACCAAGCTCTACGCCCGCACGTTCCAGCTGCGGGCGGCGCTGCTGCCAAAGGTGACCCCGGCCGCGCTCACCGACGCCGACCTGCGCCCGGTCTACGAGCGGCTGCTGGCCGGCAGCGGGAGCGACGCGACGCCGTACGACCAGTTCAAGAGCCAGCTCTCGGACGAGAACGAGAAGGCGCTGCAGCAGAGCATCGGCCTGCGCAACGAGCTGGCCAAGATCGTCGAGGAAGACGACGTCAAGCTGAACCCCCGCTTCGGCGACCAGCAGCTGGTGCTGTTGTCGGCGCAGGCCGGCGAGAAGGACGTACCGCTGGTCGAGGTCTCGTTCGCCGGCGCCGACGCGTCCGAGGCCCCGTTCGTCACCGACGTCTCCTGATGGCCCCAGCCGGGCGCATCGTCCTGCTGGTCACGTCCCCGCGGCTGCCGGCCGGCCTGCTGACCGCCGAGGCCTGGGATCTGCTGCGCGCCCACCCGGTCTACACGCCCGCCGCGAGCGACCAGGCGGACGCGCTGCGCTCCTCCGGCATCACCGTCACCGTGGTCGAGCCCGACCCGGAAACGCTCATCGCGGCGCTGGCCACCCACGAAACGGTGATCTGGCTGGCCGGCGCGGCCGGCGACGAGGACTTCGCCCGGCGGCTGGGTCTGCGCCTGGCCCGCGAGCCAGCCCTGGCCGAGCTGGAGCTCTGCTACGGCTCGTGGGACCCGCCGGGCGCCCGGCTGCTCGACGCGGTGGCGGTGATGGACCGGCTCGCCTCGCCCGGCGGCGACCCGTGGAAGCGACAGCAGACCCACTCGAGCCTGGCGCAGTACCTGCTGGAGGAGAGCTACGAGGCGTACGACGCGATCGTGGCCGGCGACCTGGCAGCGCTGCGCGAGGAGCTCGGCGACGTGCTGCTGCAGGTGGTGCTGCACGCCAGGCTCGCGGAGGACCTCCCGGAGGACGAACGGTGGAGCGTCGACGACGTGGCCGGCGGCCTGGTGGAGAAGATGGTCCGCCGCAACCCGCACGTCTTCGCGGGGGAACAGGTCGACGGCGTCGAGGACATCATCGACAACTGGGAACGCATCAAGAAGGCGGAGAAGGCCCGCGACTCGGTCCTGGACGGGATCGCCCTGAGCCAGCCGGCGCTGTCGCTGGCGGCGAAGATCCTGCAGCGTGCGGAGCGGGCCGGAGTGGCGGTGCCGCTGCCGCCGGGCGCCGGGCTCGGCCCGACGCTGCTGCGGCTGGTCGCGGACGCGCGCTCGCAGGGCCTCGACCCGGAGTCCGCCCTGCGCCAGGCGGCGCTGGAGCTGGCGGCCGAGATCCGCAAGGCCGAGGGCTGAGGCACCGCCGCCCGGCCTGGGGTGTCTGGCGGATGGTTCGCGGCGGCCGGCCGCGACCCGCGGCCGGCTCCGGATCCTGCCGCGCCCGGTGCGTTCGCGGGCGCGAGAATGTCGCACCCGGCGAGTAGATTCTGCCGCATGCCGGAGTTCGTGCCGCTCGCGGAGCGCATTGTCGATGCCATCCTGGAGACCGACCCAGCGCTGGCGTCCTACGCCGGTGATCACCGGTTCGACGATCGGCTGCCCGATCTGTCCCCCGGAGCGGTCGCCGACCGGGTCACCATGCTGCGCGATGCCGCCGACGCGCTGTCCGGCATCGACCCCGACGACTTCGACGACCAGGACAAGGTCGACCACGCGATCCTCACCGCGGTCGTCGAGCGCGGCATGTTCGAGCTGGGCGACGTCCGCGAGCACGAGTGGAATCCGCTCTCCCACAACCCCGGCCCGCTGCTGCACACGCTGCTGTCCCGCCCGTTCGCCCCGGCGGAGGAGCGGCTCAGCAGCCTCGGCGGCCGGCTGGCGGCGGTCCCCGACGCGCTCGCCACCGCCCGCGCGGTGCTGCGCGACGTGCCCCGGCTGCACGCCGAGATCGCGGTCGGCCAGTTCGCCGGCGCGGCGGCGCTGATCCGCGACCAGGTGCCCGGCCTGCTCGCCGAGGCGCCGGGCATGCGTTCGGCGATCGAGCCGGCGGCGGCGACGGCCCTGGCCGCGCTGGCCGAGTTCGACGGCTGGCTCAGGGCCCGGCTGGAGAGCGGCGAGCCGGGCCGCGACCCCCGCCTGGGCCGCCCGCTGTGGGAGGCCCGGCTGTGGCACACCCTCGACACCGAGCTGCCGGCCGCCGAGGTGCTGGCCCGCGCCGAAGGCAACCTGGCGGAGGTGGGCGAGCAGCTCCGCGCGGCCGCGGCGGAGCTGACCGGCGGTCCGGCCACCGACGAGACCGTGCGCCGCGCCCTGGACGCCCTGGCCGCGCAGCACCCGGACGACAGCACGATCGTCGACCTGGCGAAGGTCACGATGGCCGAGGCGACGGAGTTCGTCCGCGAGCACGACCTGCTGACACTGATCGACGACCCGTGCGTGATCGAGGAGATGCCGGAATTCGCCCGCGGCGTGGCGGTGGCCTACTGCGACCCGCCGGGCCCGCTGGAAACGGCGGAGGTGCCGACGTTCTACTGCATCGCGCCGGCCCCGGCGGAGTGGCCGCGCGAGCGCGTGCAGTCGTTCTACCGCGAATACAACGACCACATGCTGCGCAATCTGACAGTTCACGAGGCGATGCCGGGCCACTTCCTGCAGCTCGCACACTCGCGCCGATTCCGCGCGGACACCCGGGTCCGGGCGCTGGGCTTCTCCGGCCCGTTCGTGGAGGGCTGGGCGGTCTACGCGGAGGAGCTGATGGCCGGCCTCGGCTTCGGCGGGCTGCCGGTGCGCCTGCAGCAGCTCAAGATGCAGCTCCGGATGAGCCTGAACGCGGTTCTGGACCAGTTGGTGCACTGCGAGGGCCTGAGCGAGCACGAAGCGATGGCGATGATGACCGGCCGAGGCTTCCAGGAGGAGGGCGAGGCGGCCGGCAAGTGGAAGCGCGCCCTGCTGACCTCAACCCAGCTCTCGACCTACTTCGTCGGCTACACGGAGGTGTCGGCGATCGCGGCGGCCCGCCCGTTCGGCGCCACCCCGAAGGCATGGCACGACGCGATGCTGGCGCACGGCTCCCCACCGCCCCGCCACCTCCGCACGCTCCTCGGCGTGTAGTCGGTCCATTCCAGGGGCGGGTGTGGCGATCGATATGCCGCCTGGCACCGCTCAGCGGCCGCGGCGGTCCACCAGCTTGGCCGACTGTGGCAGCGCGAACGTCGCCTCCTCGACCTGCTCCGAGTAGTGGGTCATCGCCACGTCCATGCGGGTCTGGTTCAGGATGCCGCTGAAGCTGCCCAGCACGCCCTCGTTCGTGATGCAGGTGGTGAAGTCGCGGGCCGCCGCGTCGTCGACCCCGGCGAGCTGCACGCAGGTCGCGTGCCGGCCCGCGATCGTCGTGTCGTGCTGGTCGACCTCTACGTCGTTGTCCAGGACCGCCGCGTTCAGCAGGGCCAGCACCGTCGCCGGGGTGACCAGGCCCGTCTCGCCCGCGCCGTCGAACACGGTGGCCGGGGCCGGGCTCGCCGCGGTGAGCGGTGCCGTCATCGTGCAGGTGGTCGTCTTCGCCATGTGGCACTCCGTGGTGGCGTCGGCCGTCACCGTGATTTTGCCGCCCGGGTAGACGTATGCCGTTCGGGCCGGCTTCTTCGTCTGGGCGACCGTCGCCTTGCCGCCGCCGGAGAGCTGATAGCTCGCCTCGTATGTCAGGTCCGCCGCCGCCGTCATCTGCGCCGCCAGGTCCGCCACCAGGTCGTTGCGGGTCAGGCCCTGGCCCGGGTCGTCCAGGTCCGAGCAGCCTGCCGTCGCGACGCACAGCATCAGCGCGGCCGCGGCTAGGAATCGGCGGGAGGAAGGCACCTGCCCACCCTTGCCGATGCGTGCAACTGCGCGCAAACCGGTATTCGAGGGGTGACTCTCAGGCTCGGCTGCGGCTCAGCAACTGCTGGCGCATCACGTACCTGCGGATGACCCGGGCCTGGGTCTCGTTCGGCTCGAAGATGGCCACCAGTTCCACCGACATCGGGCCCGGCGGCACCTGCTGGGGCAGCGCCTCGACCCTGGTCGCGATGGCGAGCACCTCGAGGATCTCGCTGCCCAGCTCGATCCGCAGCCGCAAATTCTCCTCGTCGCGCACGTTGGTGCCCTCGAAGTGGGCTCGCATGCTGTTCTCGCTGATGTCGCGGATCCAGCCGTTCGCGCTCGGGAAGCCCGTCCGGTGCATGATCACCTGTTCGCCGCCGCCGCCGCGGACGTAGTGCCGCTGCTGCTCGACCAGCGGTTCCCCGCGGGCCTCGACCTTCAGCCGGTTCTCGTCCACCTCGGTCACCGCGCAGGGTAGCGCGTACCGGCCGCGCGGGGCCGCCGACCAGCGCAGCGTGATGGTCTCGCCCACGCCGGGGACGGCAACCAGCGGGGCGGACAGGGTCAGCCCGTGGTCCTCGGCGTGGACCACGCGCACACGGGTGGCCTGCTCGTCGGAGGCAGTCATCTCGACGTACGAGCCGGCATCGGGAAGAAGCAGGATAGTAGTCATGGCGATACCCGAGATCGGCATTTTCGGGGCATGCCTGAGGCATGTGGGTGCGTGAGTTCACCGGCCGCCGCCACGGCCGACACCTCGGGTCGATACGCTCTAGCTCGTGGTGGGCCGCAGGGTCGCGGTCTGGAATCTATCCATACGAGCATGAGGAGCGACACGACAGATGGCCACCATTGAAGCGATCGTCGCCCGGGAGATTCTCGACTCGCGGGGCAACCCGACCGTCGAGGTCGAGGTGGGCCTGGACGACGGCACGGTCGGACGCGCCGCGGTGCCTTCCGGCGCCTCCACGGGCGCCTTCGAGGCGATCGAGCTCCGTGACGGCGACAAGAGCCGTTACCTGGGCAAGGGCGTCGAGAAGGCCGTCAGCAACGTCGAGGACAAGATCGCCGACGAGCTGCTCGGCTACGAGGCCAGCGAGCAGCGCCTGATCGACGAGAAGATGCTCGACATCGACGGCACCGCCGACAAGTCCGAGCTGGGTGCCAACGCGATCCTGGGCGTCTCGCTCGCCGTCGCCAAGGCCGCCGCGCTCTCCGCCGAGCTGCCGCTGTTCCGCTACGTCGGCGGACCGAACGCGCATGTGCTGCCCGTGCCGATGATGAACATCCTCAACGGTGGCGCGCACGCCGACTCGAACGTCGACGTGCAGGAATTCATGATCGCCCCGATCGGCGCGCCGTCGTTCCGCGAGGCGCTGCGCACCGGCGCGGAGGTCTACCACGCGCTCAAGTCGGTGCTGAAGAAGAAGGGCCTGTCGACCGGGCTGGGCGACGAGGGCGGCTTCGCGCCGAACCTGCCGACCAACGCGGCCGCGCTCGACCTGATCGCCGAGGCCGTGCAGGCCGCCGGCTTCACCCTGGGCACCGACATCGTGTTCGCCATGGATGTCGCGGCGACCGAGTTCCACAAGGACGGCGCGTACGTCTTCGAGGGCTCGCCGAAGTCGACCGACGAGATGATCAACTACTACGCCAAGCTCGCCGAGACGTACCCGATCGTCTCCATCGAAGACCCGCTGGACGAGGAGGACTGGGCCGGCTGGACCGCGCTCACCTCGCAGATCGGCAACAAGGTCCAGATCGTCGGCGACGACCTGTTCGTCACCAACCCGACCCGCATCGGCCGGGGCATCGCCGAGGGCGCCGCCAACGCGGTCCTCGTCAAGGTCAACCAGATCGGCTCGCTGACCGAGACCCTGGACGCCGTCGACATGGCGCACCGGGCCGGCTTCAAGACGATGATGAGCCACCGCTCCGGCGAGACCGAGGACACCACCATCTCGGACCTGGCCGTCGCTGTGGGTAGTGGCCAGATCAAGACCGGCGCGCCGGCCCGCTCGGACCGGGTCGCCAAGTACAACCAGCTGCTGCGCATCGAGGAAGAGCTCGGCAGCGCGGCCCGGTACGCCGGCGCGGGCGCGTTCCCGCGTTACCGCACCGCGTAACGCTGCGTCAACAGATCATGGAGTTGTGGCTCCGCGTTTCCTGGGCATAGTGTCCTGAGGAAGGTGCCGCAACTCCATGGTCCAGGCGAGCTCCGGGGGAGGGGCAGGGATGACGCAGCGCCGCACGCCCAACTCTCACGGGCTCAGCGGTCAGGGTCCTTCGCGACGGCCTTCCGGTCACGCGGGACGTCCGGGTAGCCGTACAGCTGCTCGCCCCAGCCGTGCCCGCGACACCGCCGCCACCCGGATCGAACCCCGGCGGATGCCCGCCACCCGGACCACCAGCGGCATCAGGTCCGGCAACCGGCCGGCCGCCGCGCGGCGCGCGGCCGCGGCGGGCGCCACGAAGCGGACGGTCGCCACCCGGCCCAAGGCCTTCACCGGCCGGGCCACCGTCCTGATCGTCGTGCTGGTCGCCCTCGCCCTGGCCTACACCTATCCGGTTCGCGTCTACCTCGCGCAGGAGTCCCAGATCGCCCAGATGCAGGCCGACCAGGCCGCGCAGCAGGACAGGATCAAGGGGCTCACCGAGGAGGCCGACAAGTGGAAAGACCCGGAGTACGTCCGCATCCAGGCCCGTGACCGCCTGTTCTACGTGCGCCCCGGTGAAGTGCCGCTGCTCGTGGTGAACGACCCGGCCGCCGCCGCCCGCGACGCCGCCAAGGGCGGGGCGGTGGACACGCCGGGCCGCTGGTACGACACGCTCTGGGGCAGCGTCGCCGCCGCCAACTCAGAATCCCGAAAGTAGATGACGACACCCTCCGAAGCGGATCTCGCGCTCGTCGCCCAGCAGCTCGGCCGCCGCCCCCGCGGCACCCGGGCGGTCGCGCACCGGTGCCCCTGCGGCAACCCGGACGTGGTGGAGACCTCCCCGCGGCTCGACGACGGCACCCCGTTCCCCACGATGTTCTATCTGACCTGCCCGCGCGCCACGGCGGCGTGCAGCCGGCTGGAGTCCGCCGGTGTGATGCGGGTCATGCAGGAGCGGCTCGCCGCCGACCCGGCGCTGGCGAAGCAGTACGAGCAGGCGCACGAGGACTATCTGCGCCGGCGCGAGGCGGTGGAGCACGTCGAGGAGATCGAGAAGGTCTCCGCGGGCGGCATGCCCGACCGGGTCAAGTGCCTGCACGTGCACCTCGGGCACGCGCTGGCGGCCGGGCCGGGCGTCAACCCGTTCGGCGACGAGGTCCGCGCGGCGGTCGAGCCGTGGTGGACAGGCGGTCCGTGCGTGCGTCCCGAGGCTGAATAAACTCTGCCGCATGCAGTTTGAGATCCGTCGCGCGCGCACGTCCGACGTCCGGGACATCCGGGCGCTCGTGGACACGTACACGTCGGACCGCCGGCTGTTGAGCAAGGCCACAGTCACGCTCTACGAGTCCGTCCAGGAGTTCTGGGTGGCCGTGGACGCGGCCGACGACCGGGTGGTGGGCTGCGGCGCGCTGCACGTGATGTGGGAGGACCTGGCCGAGATCCGGACGGTCGCGGTCGACCCCGCCTGCCGCGGCCTCAAGATCGGCCACCGGCTGGTCGCGGAGTTGCTGGAGGTGGCCCGCCAGCTCGGCGTGGCCCGGGTCTTCTGCCTGACGTTCGAGACCCGGTTCTTCGGCTCGTTCGGCTTCACCGAGATCGACGGCGCCCCGGTCCCGCACGGTGTCTACGAGCAGCTGCTGCGCTCGTACGACGAGGGCGTCGCCGAGTTCCTCGACCTGGAACGGGTCAAGCCCAATACGCTCGGTAACACCAGGATGCTCCTCCATCTCTAGGAGAACAGTGTGAGAGTCGCGGCCGTCGACTGCGGGACCAACTCGATCCGCCTGCTCATCGCGGATGTCTCCGACCACGGGCTGACGGACGTGGCCCGCCGGATGGAGATCGTTCGGCTGGGCGAGGGCGTGGACCGCACCGGCCGGCTGTCCCCGGAGGCGATCGAGCGGACCCGCAAGGCCCTGCTCGGGTATGCGATGGAGATCGCCGAACTGGGCGTCGGCCGGGTCCGCATGTGCGCGACCTCGGCGTCCCGCGACGCGGCGAACGCGGCCGACTTCACCGCGATGGTGCGCGCCACGCTGGGCGTGGACCCCGAGGTGATCACGGGCGACGAGGAGGCCCGGCTGTCGTTCGCCGGGGCGGTCAACGGGCTGGCGGCGGACCAGCCGTACCTGGTGGTCGACATCGGCGGCGGCTCGACCGAGTTCGTGGTCGGCGGCGACGAGGTCCGGCACGCGATCTCGATGGACATCGGCTGCGTCCGGATGACCGAACGGCACCTGCACAGCGACCCGCCGACCCCGGCGGAGGTCGCGGCGGCGGAACAGGACATCACCAAGGCGGTCGACACCGCCCTGCGGAAGGTGTCGGGCCACGGCACGGCCACCCTGGTCGGCCTGGCCGGTTCGGTCACGACGGTGGCGGGTCTGGCCCTGCGCCTGCCGGGGTACGACGCGGAGCGGATCCACCACGCGCGGATCCCGTACGACGACGTGGCGAAGGTGACCTTCGACCTGCTGGGCTCGACGGTGGCCGACCGCCGGGAGCTGCCCGTGATGCACCCGGGCCGGGCGGACGTCATCGGCGCGGGGGCCTTGATCCTGCGCATCATCATGGAACGCGCGGGAAAGACGTCGGTGGTCGCGAGCGAACACGACATCCTCGACGGCATCGCCATGTCCCTGGCCTGAGACCGGAGATCCAGAGATCCAGAGACCCCGAGGTATTACGCCTTTGACACTACTTCGGATCGCGAAGTAGTGTGCACCGCGTGGATACCACCCAGCTCCTCAAGGGCGTGCTGGATCTCGCCTGTCTCGCCGCCCTGCGCGACGAGGACGGCTACGGCTACGACATCCTGCGCCGCTTGCGGATGTCCGGCCTGACCGAGGTCGGCGACGCCTCCGTCTACGGCACGCTGCGCCGGCTCTTCAACGCCGGCCTGCTGACCACATATGTCGTGCCCAGCGACGAGGGTCCGCACCGCAAGTACTACGCACTCAACACCGCCGGCCGCGCCGAGTTGCAGCGCTCCGGCAAGATCTGGCACGGCTTTGCATCCACGATGGACGATCTGCTTCGCGAGCGGGAGACGGCGTGATCACCACAGCTCAGGACGAGATCAATCTGTACGTGTTCGCGGTCCGCGCCGCACTCGGCGACCTGCCCGAGTCGCTGCGCGACGAGCTGCTCGAGGACCTGCCCGAGCATCTCGCCGAGGTGGTCGCCGACGGCGAGGGGTCGCTGGCCGAGCGCCTCGGCAGCCCGGAGGCGTACGCCGAGGACCTGCGCACCACCGCCGGCTTCGTCGGCGGCTTCCCCGACCCACCGCGCCGCGCCGCGCGGCTCTTCGAGCTGCGGGACCAGGCGCGGGACCAGGCGCTGGTCCACCTGCGCCGGCTCGACGGCCGGCTCGGCCCGCTCTTCGGTGCCGCCCACGCCAGTGAGTTCCTGGTGCTGCTGCGCCCGGCCTGGTGGGTGCTGCGAGGCTACCTCGTGGCGATGGTGCTGGCCTGGCTGCTGGACGACAGCGGTCAGCCGATCGGCCTGCTGCCCCGCATCGGCGGCAGCGAGGTCATCGCCCTGTTGCTGCTCGCGGTCGGCGTGCTGGCCTCGATCTGGTTCGGCCGCCGTTCGGTGCCACTCGCCAAGTGGCCCCAGCGCGCCCTCTACGCCGGTTCGGTGATCCTGGTGCTGGTCGCACTCGCGGGCTTCAGCGAGGCCGACAGCAGCCGCCGCGACGCGAACTACACCGACGTCAACTACGACAACCCCTACAGCAACATCGAAGACCTCTTCGTGTACGACGAGCAGGGCCGCCTGGTCACCAACGCGCGCATCTTCGACCAGAACGGCTCGCCGCTGCGGCTCGGCAACACCTACTGCTACGACGACGAGGGCAACTACACCGACGTCCAGCGACTCACGTATCCGTACTGCCCCGACCGGGACCCGTTCCGGATGCCGGCCGCCTCGGCGAGCGCGGACGCCGGCGCCGGGGACGCGTCTGGTGCTCCCGGAACGAACGGCCCGGGGCCGGTGCCGACCGTGGACGGCAGCGACCCGGTCGACCCCTCGGCCGAGCCCAGCTCCACCCCTTCGGTCAGTCCTTCCCTCGGCTCTTCGGCCAATCCCACTCCCAGCTCTTCGGCCAGGCCTGCGAGCGTCCCGCCTTCTGCGCGGTGAACGGGGTCGCGGCGGCGCCGCCCGGGTCGCTAGGTTGTGCTCCGATCGGCCGACCCCCTCGGCCGGACCCCGAAAGGATCCATCGTGAGCAACCCGGTCGCGCCGCCGCCACCGTCCGCCGGTGACGGCTTCCCGCCGCCCGCCAACCAGGGCTTCGGCAGTGCCCCGGCGCCGGGTCAGCCCTATGGCGCGCCGCCGGCCGGGGGCCAGCCGTATGGCGCGCCGCCCGCCGGCCAGCCCGGCGGCGACCCGGCGCAGCAGGGTTTCGGCAGCCCGGCCGCCTTCCCGCCCGAGCCCAAGAAGAAGAGCGCGGTGGGCCGGGTCGCCCTGCGCATCGTCGGCGCCATCGTCGTGGCCGTCATCATCTTCTTCGTGAAGGACCAGTTCCTGGGCGACAAGGCCAAGAACGCCGCCGTCGGTGACTGCGTCGCTTCCTCGAAGGACGTGAAGGTCGACGAGGAGACCGACGCCAACGCCAAGGTCGTCGACTGCTCTTCGGCCGATGCCGCGTTCACCGTGGTGGGCCGGGTCGAGGGCGAGACCAACACCCAGAGCAAGTCCTGCGAGAAGTTCTTCAAGGAGAACGAGGAGTACTACGTCTACGGCAGCGACGCCGGCGGCGGCTACCTGCTCTGCCTGCGTCCCAAGGCATCCTGACCCACCGGCACGACGGGAGCCGCCACCCCGGCTGCTCCCGTCGTCCCGCGCAGTGCTGTGCTGGAGCCCGTGCCCAGCCGTAGCCCTGAAGAGGTCGCCGCGCACGCGGCCGCCGCGGCCGCCCTGCCGGCCCTCGACGCCGCCGTCGCCGACTGTTTCGCGTGCCCGCGCCTGGTCGCCTGGCGTGCGGAGGTCGCCCGGGTCAAGCGGGCCGCCTTCCGCGACCAGACCTACTGGGGGCGCCCGATCCAGGGTTTCGGCCCGGCCGACGCGAGCATCGCCGTTCTCGGTCTCGCCCCGGCCGCGCACGGCGGCAACCGCACCGGCCGCATCTTCACCGGCGACCGCTCGGGCGACGTGCTCTTCGCCGCCCTGCACCGGGCCGGCCTGGCCAACCAGCCGACCAGCGTCGCGGCCGACGACGGCCTGGCGCTGCGGCACACCCGGATTTTCGCGGCCGTCCGCTGCGCCCCGCCGGACAACAAGCCGCTACCGGTCGAGCGGGACACCTGCGCGCCCTGGCTGCACCGGGAGCTGAATCTGATCCGGCCCACCTTGCGCGTCGTGGTCGCGCTCGGCGCCTTCGCCTGGGCCGCCTGGTGGCCCGCGATGGCCGCCGTCTACGGCCTCCGGCCCCCCGTCCCGCGCCCCGCCTTCGGGCACGCCGCCCAGGTCAGCCAGCCCGGCGCGCCGGAGTTGCTGGGTTGCTACCACGTTTCGCAGCAGAACACATTCACCGGCCGGCTCACCCCCGTCATGCTGGACGACATCCTCGGCCGTGCCAAAGACCTGGCGGGCCTGGCATGATGCGGACTCTGCCGATTTTCGCCGTGTACGGACGACCTAAGGCCCGGAGTATTGGATCTCGCCGCACTGCGTCGCTGGTGGCCGCTGGCCGCCGTCCTCGCGCTGCTCTTTCTCGCCTCGCTGGCGGCCACCCGGTCGGCACCGCAGCTGGAGCGCTTCAACCCCGACGCCGCGCCGGTCGCCGAGGCCCCGCCGCTGCTGCCGCCCTCGCCGGAAGAGGTCGTCCGGCCGTCCGCCAAGCCGACGGAGGCCGGCGGTGAGCTGCCCGACTGGACGGGCACGGCCGCCCTGGTGCTCCTGGGCATCGTCGGCGTGGTGGTCATCGCCCTGGTGAGCTGGGCGCTGCTGCGCCAGACGATGAGCCGCCGGGGCACCCGCAAGGGCCGCCGAGATCCACGGCGCCCGGAGCCGCGCACCGCCGAGGACCTGGTCGCCGCCCTGGACGCGGGCCTGCAGGAGCTCTCCGACACCGACCGCGACCCCCGCCGGGCCGTGATCGCCTGCTGGGTGCGGCTGGAACAGGCCGCCGCCGCGGCCGGCACCCCCCGGCACGCCGGTGACAGCCCCACCGACCTGGTCGCCCGCCTGCTCGCCGAGCAGCGGGTCGACGCCGGCGTGCTGACCCCGTTCGCCGCGGTCTACCGCCAGGCCCGGTATGCGACCCACACCGTCGACGACCAGATGCGCCAGCAGGCCCGTTCCGCGCTGGAACGCCTCCGGGCCGACCTCGGTGCCGGGGTGACGCCATGAGCGAATCATCAACTGCGCCGGCGGAGGTGATGGCATGAGCCGTGACCTGGACGGGGGGCTGGAAGACCTCTTCGGCAGCCGGCCCGACGACGTGGTGGTCGCGGAGCCCGAGGAGATCGTCGAGAAGCCGCGCTCCCGGGCCGGCTGGATCTTCCGCAACGCCGCGCTCATCGTGGTCGCCACCGTCGTCGTGGTGGCCGGGCTGCGCTCCCGCGGCATCAGCGTCTCCGTGCTGCTGATCGTGGCCGCGCTGGTTTCGCTGCGGCTGCTGATGCTCGCGGTTTCCGAGGTAGCCCCGCCGCCGCTGCCCCGCCGGGCGACCCGGCGCGGCGAGGAAGGCGGCGACTATCGATGGGCCGGCACCGATACCCTGCGGGCGGCGGTGCGCCGCTGGGAGCAACAGCTGGACTGGTCGCAGCAGGATGCCGAGAGGTTCTCGCGTAACGTCCTGCCCGTGCTCGCGGAGCTCACCGACGAACGCTTGCGGCTCAAGCACGGGATCACCCGCTCGTCGGATCCGCGGCGGGCGCGGAAGCTGCTCGGCGAGCCGTTGTGGGAGTTCCTGGCCGAGCCGGACAGGCGTCCGCCGAAGGCCCGTGAGCTGTCCACGTACGTCGAGGCACTAGAGAAGATCTGAGAAGGGTGGTTCGGTGACGGACGCGAGCGTGGAGGCCCTGCCGCCGTACGAGGTGGGCAGGCTGGCCGCCGCTGTCCTGGATTCGGTCGGCAGCGTGGTGGTCGGTAAGCGCGACTCCCTCGAGCTGGTGCTGGCCGGCATCCTGGCCGGCGGTCACGTGCTGCTGGAGGACCTGCCCGGGCTCGGCAAGACGCTGACCGCCCGCTGCTTCGCCCAGTCGCTCGGCCTGGACTTCCGCCGGCTGCAGTTCACCCCCGACCTGCTGCCCGCCGACGTCACCGGCTCCTTCCTCTACGACCAGCGCAAGGGCGACTTCGCGTTCCGCGCCGGGCCGGTCTTCACCAACATGCTGCTCGCCGACGAGATCAACCGGACGCCGCCGAAGACCCAGGCCGCCCTGCTCGAGGCCATGCAGGAGAAGCAGGTCTCCGTCGAGGGCGTGACCTACCGGCTGGACCCGCCGTTCCACGTGCTGGCCACCGCCAACCCGATCGAGTACGAGGGCACGTACCCGCTGCCCGAGGCCCAGCTCGACCGCTTCATGCTGCGCGTCTCGTTCGGCTACCCGACCAAGGACGAGGAGTGGGAGGTGCTGCGCCGCCGGATGTCCCGCCGCCAGGAGGAGTCGCAGCTGGCGCCGGTGGTCGACGCGCACCGGCTGATGGCCATGCAGGCCGCGCTGGAGCAGGTCGCGGTCGAGGACTCGATCGGCCGCTACATCGTGTCGCTGGCCTCCGCGACCCGCGACCACGCCTCCGTGCTGGTCGGTTCGTCACCGCGTGGCTCGCTCGCGCTGCTCCTGCTCGCCCGGGCCCGGGCGGTCATGGCCGGCCGCGACTACGTGGTGCCCGAGGACGTCAAGGACGTGGCGGTGCCCGCGCTGGCGCACCGGATCACGCTGCGGCCGGAGATGTGGCTGCGCCGGGTCGACCCGGCGTTCGTGGTCCAGGAGGTGCTGCAGGCCGTGCCGGCCCCGGCGAGCGGTGCCCTGCCGACGTACGCGGGCGGGTACAGCGGACAGTGACAGCCTTCGAGCCGCCGTCGTTGCGTGCCGCCGTACCGCCTCCGGGCTCGACGGCCGACGAGGGGTGGGCGGCGCCGGCCTGGGTGCCCACCCGGGCGCTGGGCCGCACGGTGCTGCTCACCGGCTTGCTGCTGGTGCTCGGCGTGGCGCTGGGCCGGGTCGATCTGGTGCTGCTCGCGGCGCCGTTCGCCGTCGGCGCCGCGATCGGCCTGCGCCGGATGCCGCGCTCCGCGCCCGAGCTGACCGTGGACGCGACCGAGGAACACATCGTGGAGGGCGGCAGCGTCGGCGCCGGGATCACCGTGACCAATCCCGACGCCATCCCGTACGACCTGGTGGTCGTGCGGACCAGGACGTCGCCGTGGCTGGAGCTGCGGGACGCCGACCGGCCGTTCGGGCTCACCGTGGCGCCCGACGGCTGGACCGCCATCGGGCTGCCCGGCGAGGCGACCCGCTGGGGCCGGCACGACGTCGGCCCGGCCGCGGCCCGGGTCGCTGCCTGCGGTGGCCTGCTCGCCTGCCGCCCGGTCGTCACGCCGGCCCGGGGCGTGCGGGTCTACCCCGAAACCGAGCCGTTCGCGGCCACCGAGGCGATGCCGGCGGCGGCCGGCCTGGTGGGCAACCACCGATCGCGGCGGCCCGGCGAGGGCGGCGAGCTGGCCGGGGTACGGCCGTTCGCGCCCGGTGACCGGCTGCGCCGCATCGACTGGCGGGTCTCCCTGCGGACCCGCGACCTGCACGTGGCCTCCACCCTGTCCGACCGGGACGCCGAGGTGCTGTTGCTGCTCGACGTGCTCGGCGAGGCCGGCGCGTCCGGCGGGGTCAAGGGCCGGGCGTCGGTGCTCGACACGACCGTCCGCGCGGCCGCCGCCATCGCCGAGCACTACCTGCAACGCGGCGACCGCGTCTCGCTGATGGAGTACGGCTCGTCCGCCCGCCGGCTGCGCGCGGCCACCGGCCGCCGGCAATATCTGACGGTGCTGGAATGGCTGCTGGACGTGCGTGCCGACACCGGTGACCAGGGTCCGCACGAGCACGCGTTCGGTGCCCACCACGTCTCCTCGGACGCGCTGGTCGTCGTGCTGACCCCGCTCGTCGACCCGCGCTCGGCCGACATGCTGGCCGGGCTCAGCCAGTCCGGGCGGTACACCGTCGCGGTCGACACCCTGCCCGCCGGCGCGGCGCCGCCGAGCCGCAGCCAGTGGACGCCGATCGCCACCAAGCTGTGGCGGATGGAACGGGAGAACGTCCTCGGCCGCCTGCGCGAGCACGGGGTGCCCGTCGTGACCTGGGCCGGGGCCGGCAGCCTCGACCTGGTGCTGCGGGACGTGTCCCGGCTCGCCTCCGCACCGCGGGGGCGCTGACATGCTCGACGGCATCACCGGGCGGGTCGAGCGAGCGCGGCGCGCCGCGGCCCGCGCGACGGCCCTGCCCCTGCTGGTCCGGGCCGGGATCGGGCTGGCCTTCATCCTCGCGCTGGTGGTGGCCTGGCCGGCCGCGCTGACCTCAAGCCGGTACGTGCTGTTGCTGTTCTTGGCCGGCAGCTATCCGGCCGTGGCGCCGCGCGGGCGTGGCGTGACCTTCACCGTGCTGCTGGTGGTGGGCGGCTGGGTCCTGGACACCACCTGGTACGACTCCCGGGTCGCGCTCTGGCGGGTGCTGAGCATCGCCACCCTGATCTACCTCGGGCACACGCTGGCCGCGCTGGCGGCCGTGCTGCCGTCCGACGCGATCGTCAATGTGGACGTGGTCGGTGGCTGGCTGGGCCGGGCCCTGCTGGTCGTGTTGATCTCGGCCGTGCTGACCGTGGTCACGCTGGGGCTGACCGCGGAACTGGCCGGGGGAGCGTTCGTGATCGCGACGCTGGCCGGGCTGGGTGCGGCGGTCGGCGTGACCCTGCTGCTGGGCCGGCTGCTGCGCCGCCCGTGAAGGTTATGGTCCCCTAAGTTTCCAGCGAAATGAAACCGAAACGTGTGTGTTACGGCACTTGACTAACGGGGTTGTGCTTGGTCACAGAACCGCGCACCCGGCGGTCCCGGGCGGGACAATGAAGAGGTGAAACCGCAGCGGATCGTTGTCGTAGGGGCAGGTCACGTGGGGCTGTACGCCGCTCTGCGCCTGTCGAAGAAGCTGAACACGCGCCGGGCCGAAGTGATGGTCATCGACCCCCAGCCGCACATGACATACCAGCCCTTCCTGCCGGAAGCGGCGGCGGGCAACATCTCGCCGCGGCACTCGGTGGTGCCGCTGCGTCGTGAGCTGAAGCGCTGCCGCATCGTCTCCGGCGAGGTCACCAAGATCGAGCACGCCCGCAAGACGGTCACCGTCCAGCCGATCGACGGTCCGGTCAAGGAGATCGCGTACGACCACATCATCGTGGCGCCCGGCTCCGTGTCGCGCACCCTGCCGATCCCGGGCCTGCGCGAGAACGGCATCGGCTTCAAGACCATCGGCGAGGCCATCTACCTGCGCAATCACATCCTCAACCGGCTCGACATCGCCGCCACCACCCCGGACGCCGAGGTGCGCAAGGCATCGCTGACCTTCGTCTTCGTCGGCGGCGGCTACGCGGGCATCGAGGCGCTGGCCGAGATGGAGGACGTCGTCCGCGACGCCCTGAAGTACTACCCGGAGCTCAGCCAGGACGAGGTCCGCTTCGTGCTGGTCGAGGCGACCAACCGGATCCTGCCCGAGGTCGGCCCGGACATGGGCGCCTACGCGGCCCGCCAGCTCGACCAGCGCGGCATCGACCTGCGCCTGGAGACCCGGCTGGAGTCCTGCGTCGACGGCCGGATCGTGCTCTCCGACGGCTCCACCTTCCGCGCCGAGACCCTGGTCTGGACGGCCGGCGTGAAGCCGTCGCCGATGCTGGACAACACCGACCTGCCGCGCGGCCCGCGCGGGCACCTCACCTGCATCCCGACCCTGCAGATCGTCGACGGCGAGCGGGTGCTCGACGGCGCCTGGAGCGCCGGCGACTGCGCCCAGGTCCCCGACCTGGCCAACCCGGGCGCCTGGTGCTCGCCGAGCGCCCAGCACGCGGTCCGCCAGGCCGCGCAGCTGGCCGACAACATCCGCGCGGTCGTCTACGGCGGCGTGCCCAAGGACTACAAGCACAAATACGCGGGCAGCGTCGCCAGCCTCGGCCTCTACAAGGGCGTCGCCCAGGTGTACGGCATCAAGCTCAAGGGCCTGCCCGCCTGGCTGATGCACCGCACCTACCACATGAGCCGCATCCCGTCGTTCAACCGCAAGGTGCGGGTGCTGGCCGACTGGACGCTGGCGTTCGTGCTCAAGCGTGAGGTCATCTCGCTGGGCCAGCTGCACGCCCCGCGCGAGGAGTTCACCCACGTGACACCCCCGCTGGGCGATGACCGCAGCCCCGAGCCGGTGGGCGCGGGCTCCCGCTGAGTGTGGTTCCGGCCCGTCCGGCGTTCTGCCGGGCGGGCCGGACCGACTACGGTGAGCGGGAGCGCCTCGGCCCGGGTGGTGGAACGGCAGACACGGCCGCCTTAAAAGCGGCTGCCCCAAAAGGCGTGCGGGTTCGAGACCCGCCCCGGGCACTCAGGCCGCCTGCCGTCAGATAGTGGCAAGCGGCCTCCTGGGCTCAGTCGACCGCGTGCTGCTCGGAAGCGTTGAAGGAACCCGCGGACTCGGCTGCGCCGGGCGCGGCCTCTTGCACGGTGGTCTCCTTGGCGGCCGGCACGTCGACCTGCAGCTTCGAGCCGCCCGGCACGTCGGGACAGGCGTCCAGCTCGGTCTGGGTCAGCGGCCGGGTATTGGCCACCAGCCGCTGCAGGTTCGGCTGGTCCTCCGCCGGCACCTCCAGCGTCGGGTAGGCGTACCACTCGAAGTGACCCTGGCGCCGCGAACCGAAGTTGATCACCATTCGCCCGGTGACCTTGGCCAGCGGGGCACCGCGGAAGACGGTCCCGGCGGACAGCGGCGGAATGCCGACGGTGATCGCGTCCTCCTTGGTCTGTGATTGCTCCCAGGTGTGGCCGAAGGTCGTCGAGACCGAGGCGGAGAAGATCTTCGAGAGGCCGGCCTCGACGGACGCGGACACCTCGATGCTGTTGCTCTCCGTGGTCGTCTGACTCCACCGGACCTCGCGGCTGACCTCGCCCGCCCCGCAGTTGGAATCCACGCCGGATACCTGCACCAGGTTCCCGGTGAAGCCCGCGTAGGTCGCCGGCTCGAATCTGCACCGGTCGGCCTTGCCGTAAAGGTCCGTCTTCTCCTCGCAGGCGGCCAGCAGTTGCGCCTGGTCGTACACCTCGTTCTCGGCCGCGTTGGCGACGACCGTGATCGCGGAACCAAGCCCGACCACCACCGCGAAAGCACCGCCCAGCACTGCCTTGCGGCCGATACCGGTGCCCGGTGTCCTGTGACTCTTCATGCTCGATCCCCATCCTGCGAACGACGTTGTGACGACAGAACTCTCGCGGCACACCGCGCCGATCGACAGAGTCATATGTCCC
This sequence comes from Actinoplanes sp. ATCC 53533, assembly GCF_003947245.1. NCBI lineage: Bacteria > Bacillati > Actinomycetota > Actinomycetes > Micromonosporales > Micromonosporaceae > Actinoplanes > Actinoplanes sp. ATCC 53533. The sequence continues at coordinate 70,254 of NZ_QHHV01000151.1, forward strand.
GGGGCCGGATAATCAGGTTTTCAGCCTGCTCACAGCATTCCCGGGCAGCATCGAGCTGGTATGGGGCTTACCCTGGTAGAGCACGCCCCTACGTGCCTCAACCTCAAGGGAGGCTGGACACAGTGAAGACTTCCAACCCGGTGCTCTCGCGCCTCGGCCAGGCGGCCGAGCGGGAGCGGACCGCCGGTTACAACCCGGCCGGACCGTACGGCCCGGCCGCCGGTCAGCCGGGTTACGGTCAGCCGTACCCGAGCGCTCCGGGATATCCGGCCTCGCCGCCGGCTGTGCAACCCATGACGATCGACGACGTCGTTGTCAAGACCGTGACGCTGCTCGGCATCACCGGCGTCTCGGCCGTCGCCGCTTGGAACCTCGTTCCGGACGCGCTGCTCGGCCCGGCCTGGATCGGCGCCGCGGTGGTCGGCCTGGTCCTGGGCTTCATCATCTCGTTCTCCCGGATGGCGAACCCGGTGCTGGTCGTCGCCTACGCGGTGATCGAGGGCGCGTTCGTCGGCCTGATCAGCAAGATGTACCAGGAGATCGCCGGCTTCGAGGGCATCGTCCTGCAAGCGGTGATCGCCACCTTCGGCGTCTTCTTCCTGATGGCCTTCCTGTACAAGGCGAAGGTCATCCGGGCGACGCCGAAGTTCCAGCGCGGCATGATCGCGGTCATGGCGGGCCTCTTCGCCCTCATGCTGATCACCTTCGTGCTGTCGCTGTTCGGCTTCAGCACCGGGCTGCGCAGCAACGGCCCGCTCGGCATCATCTTCAGCATCGTCTGCATCGTCGTCGCGTCGCTGAGCTTCATCCTCAGCTTCAACGAGGTCGAGGAGGGCGTGCGGATGGGTCTGCCGCAGCGCTATTCGTGGACGGCGGCGTTCGGCATCCTGGTCAGCCTCATCTGGCTGTACCTCGAGATCCTGCGCCTGCTGAGCTTCCTGCAAGGCGACGATTAGCCGCCTGCGAAACGTCACACCCGGCAGCGCCCGGTCCGCCTCCCCGCGGACCGGGCGCTGCCCCGTTCACGGGTAGGGTCGCCGGGTGGGCGCAGGGGAGTTCGAGACCGCGGTGCAGCGGCTGATCACGCAGGTCGGTCACTGGGAGGCCGCTCGCTGGCACACCCCGGCGCGCGCCGGCGGCGGCAGCCGGGGTGAGGTCGTCTTCGCGCTCGTCCAGCGGCTCGCCGATCACGCCGCCGACACCGAGCAACGCCGGCGCCGGCCCGTCCCGCGGTTGGCGGACCCGGTGCTGCCCGATCAACTCCGGGTGATGGCCGACGACCTGCTCGCGGCGGCGCCGCTTGCCGAGACCATGATCTCCGCCACGGAAGCAGTCACCGCCACCCGGGAAGCCCTCTGACGAGGAGCGGCCGGTAACGAGGATCGCCCCCGCAACCTTGGTTGCGGGGGCGATCGGCAGAGCTGATGAGATCTAGTACCGAACGGTGATGACTGCCCGGCGGATGTACTTTCGGTTCGGGCCCTTGAAGGGCTTCCCGCCGACACCGACGACGACGATCTTCGTCTTCACCCCGATGCTGAGCAGGTAGGTCCGAACCGCCGCGGCGCGCTTGGTCGCCACGACCTTGTTGGCCCGGATGGCGGCCTTGGACTTCTTCTTCGTCTCGGAGTAGCTGGTCACGGTGATGGTCTTGGCTCCCGCGAAGGAGCTCTTCAAGCCTCGGACAGTGGCCTTCGACCTGGCCGGCAACGTGGTGGAACCGACGGGGAACACGAGTGCCCCCAGCGTCACCGTGTTGTTGACCGGCTTCACCTGGCGCAGGCTACGGGTCTTGCAGGTGCCGTCCATGACGATGTAGCTGGTGTCCGACAGCGCCGAGCCGTCGGCGGCGGTCGCCGTGAGGACCATCCGGTGCATGCCACCGGAGACGCATACCTTGCTGGGCAGCGTGATCTCGGTCTTGAAGTTGCCGTCCGCGTCGGAGTAGCCGCCCGCTAGCCGGACCGGCGTGGAGTACATGATCAGCTCGTAGCTCGACTTGGCGAGGAGGCCGCCGCCGGACAGGACCGCCTCGGATCCGACGATCGGCTCGTTGAGCGACAGGTTCAGGTCCAGCTTGATCTGAGCCGGCGGGTTGGTCGGTTGCGCGGTCGGCGGCGGGTTGGTCGGTTGCGCGGTCGGCGTCGGGTTGGTGGTAGGTGTCGGGGTGGTGGTGGGTGTCGGGCTCGAGCTGAGCGACGGGATGGTGCTCGGGCTCGGGCTGTCGCTGGGGCTGGCGCTCGGGCTGACGCTCGGGCTCTCGCTGGGGCTGGTGCTCGGGCTGGCGCTCGGGCTGACGGTCGGGCTGGTGGTCGGGATGGTGGTCGGAATCGGGTTGATCGGCGGCGCAGTTGTGGGGCTGGTCGTCGGAGTCGACACCGCCGTGTAGGTGTAGCCGGCGGCTTCGGTGTCGTCGCCGCCGGGTGTGGTGACGATGACGTCCTTGGCGCCGGCGGTGGCGATCCCGGCGGTGCAGGTGATCACTGTGGCGGTGTTGGTGACGATCGGGCAGTCGACGCCGCCGATGAAGACGCTGCTGGCGCCGGTGAGTGCGGTGCCGTTGATGGTGATGGTGTTGGCGCCTGTGGTGGGGCCGCTGGTCGGGCTGACCGAGGTGATGGCCGGGTCTGCGGCGTAGGTGTAGCCGGCGGCTTCGGTGTCGTCGCCGCCGGGTGTGGTGACGATGACGTCCTTGGCGCCGGCGGTGGTGGTGCCTGCGGTGCAGGTGATCACGCTGGCGGTGTTGGTGACGATGGTGCAGGCGACTCCGCCGATGGTGACGGCGGTGGCGCCGGTGAGTGCGGTGCCGTTGATGGTGATGGTGTTGGCGCCTGTGGTGGGGCCGCTGGTCGGGCTGACCGAGGTGATGGCCGGGTCGGCGGCGTAGGTGTAGCCGCCGGTTTCGGTGTCGTCGCCGCCGGGTGTGGTGACGATGACGTCTTTGGCGCCGGCGGTGGTGGTGCCTGCGGTGCAGGTGATCACGCTGGCGGTGTTGGTGACGATGGTGCAGGCGACTCCGCCGATGGTGACGGCGGTGGCGCCGGTGAGTGCGGTGCCGTTGATGGTGACGGTGTTAGCGCCTGTGGTGGGGCCGCTGGTCGGGCTGACCGAGGTGATGGCCGGGTCTGCGGCGTAGGTGTAGCCGCCGGTTTCGGTGTCGTCGCCGCCGGGTGTGGTGACGATGACGTCTTTGGCGCCGGCGGTGGTGGTGCCTGCGGTGCAGGTGATCACGCTGGCGGTGTTGGTGACGATGGTGCAGGCGACGCCGCCGATGGTGACGGCGGTGGCGCCGGTGAGTGCGGTGCCGTTGATAGTGACGGTGTTAGCGCCTGTGGTCGGGCCGCTGGTCGGGCTGACCGAGGTGATGGCCGGGTCTGCGGCGTAGGTGTAGCCGCCGGTTTCGGTGTCGTCGCCGCCGGGTGTGGTGACGACGACGTCCTTGGCGCCAGCGGTGCCGATGCCTGCGGTGCAGGTGATCACGCTCGCGGTGTTGGTGACGATCGGGCAGTCGACGCCGCCGATGAAGACGCTGCTCGCGTTGGCGAGTGCGGTGCCGTTGATGGTGATGGTGTTGGCGCCTGTGGTGGGGCCGCTGGTCGGGCTGACCGAGGTGATGGCCGGGTCCGCGGCGTAGGTGTAGCCGCCGGTCAGGGTGTCGTTGCCGCCGGCTGTGGTGACGATGACGTCGCGTGCTCCGGCGGTGCCGGCGGGGATGGTGCAGGTGACCTGGGTGGAGGTGTTGGTGCCCAGGGTGCAGGGGTTCCCGCCGATGGTGAGTTCGGTGACGCCGCTGAGGTTGATGCCGTTGATGATGGTGGTGCCGCCGCCTGCGATGGGCCCGCTGGTGACGGTCAGGCTGCTGATGTCGGGTGCGGTGACGTAGGTGTAGCCGTCGGTTTCGGTGTCGTCGCCGCCGGGTGTGGTGACGATGACGTCTTCGGCGCCGGCGGTGCCGGTGCCCGCCGTGCAGGTGATCACGCTCGCGGTGTTGGTGACGATGGTGCAGGCGACGCCGCCGATGGTGACGGCGGTGGCGCCAGCGAGTGCGGTGCCGTTGATAGTGACGGTGTTACCGCCTGCGGCCGGGCCGCTGGTCGGGCTGACCGAGGTGATGGCCGGGTCCGCGGCGTAGGTGTAGCCGCCGGTCAGCGTGGTGCTGCCGAGCGTCGCATTGACCACGACATCCCGCGCACCCGCAGCGCCGGCCGGGATGGCGCAGGTGATCTCGGTGGAGGTGTTGGTCGCCACCGTGCAGCTGTTTCCCGCGATGGTGACGGTCGCGTCGTCCAGGTCCATGCCGGTGATGGTCAGCGTGCCTCCGCCACCGATCGGGCCGCCGGTGGGCGAGACCTCCGCGATGACCGGTGCGGGTTCGTACTCGTAGCTTTCGGTCGCGGTGTCGGTGCCGCTCGGAGTGGTGATCTCGACGCTGACGAGGCCGACCGTGCCGGCCGGCGCCGTGCAGGTGACCTCGGTGGCGGAAGTGACGGTCACGTCGGTACAGGCGTTCCCTCCGACGAGCACGCTCGTGGTGGCGAGGAAACCGGTGCCCGTGATCGTCAGGGTGGTGGTTCCGGAGGCGGGGCCGCTGTCCGGAGTGACGTCGGTGATCTCGGGCGCCGCGGCGTAGGTGTAGGCGCTGGTTTTGGTGACGGTGCCGCCGGGGTTGGTCAGCACGATGTTCTTGGCGCCGACGGTGCCGGAAGGCGCGGTGCAGGTGACTTCGGTGGGGCTGTTGACGGTGATCTGGGTGCAGGCGTTCTCGTCGATGGTGATCGAGCCGAGGTTGGTGTCGTCGAGGTGGGTGCCGGTGATGGTCAGCGTGTTGGTGCCGTCCAGGGGTCCGGCGACCGGATCGACGGTGCTGATGGTCGGTGTGGCGATGTAGGTGTAGGTGTAGGGGCTGCTCGGGCCGCCCGGGGTGGTGATGATCACGTTCTGGTCGCCGGCGGTGCCGGCGGGGATGGTGCAGGTGGCGCTGGTGGCGCTGACGTCGGTCAGCCCGGTGCAGGCGTTCCCGCCGATCGTGATGCCGGTGGCGTCGGTGAGGTTGGAACCGGTCAC